>JAGAHX010000058.1 GCA_017626845.1 Bacillota bacterium | reverse complement strand
GAACGGCGAATGGGCAGACAAGGTCATGGAACTGCTGAATGCTGTTGACGAGTACATTCCCGAACCCGAAAGACCCAATGACAAGCCCTTCCTGATGCCCGTAGAAGACGTATTCTCCATCACCGGCCGCGGCACCGTTGCTACCGGTCGTGTTGAAAGAGGTACCATCAAGGTTTCCGAAGAAGTTGAAATCGTTGGTCTGACCGATGAAAAGAGAAAGGTCGTTGTTACCGGCGTTGAAATGTTCCGTAAGCTGCTCGATCAGGCTGAAGCTGGCGACAACATCGGCTGCCTGCTCCGTGGTGTTCAGAGAAACGAGATCGAAAGAGGTCAGGTTCTCGCTAAGCCCGGCAGCATTCATCCCCACACCCACTTCAAGGGCCAGGTCTACGTTCTGAAGAAGGAAGAAGGCGGCCGCCACACTCCGTTCTTCAACGGTTACAGACCCCAGTTCTACTTCAGAACTACCGACGTTACCGGTTCTCTGACTCTGCCCGAAGGTACTGAAATGTGCATGCCTGGCGACAACGTTGTTATGGAAATCGAACTGATCACCCCGATCGCTATCGAAGAAGGTCTGCGTTTCGCTATTCGTGAAGGCGGCAGAACCGTTGGTTCCGGCGTTGTTACCGAGATCATCGAGTAATTCGAACTAAGCCAATTTATAAGAGAGCTCTTCGGAGCTCTCTTTTTTGATCTATTGGGGACGGTTCTTTTTGGTTCATTTTGTGACCCGGAGAGGGCCGGCCCCGCCCCCGGCTCGCGCAACTCGGGAAACTGGTGTTTCGACGGTTTCTTTCGCGTGCCGTTTCGGGACCGCAAGCCGACCTCGGCCGGTTTCGTCTTTGCGAAACGCGGCCTCAAGCAACGGCTTGCCGCGTCAGGCGCGCCCGAAACGGATTACGCTCAGAAACCGGAAACACAGGCTTTCCCTCGCATGCGCTCGCCGGGGGCGGGGCCGGCGCTGTAGTTCCTTGGACGGTTCCTGAGCTTGACAAAGGGACATAATATGATTTTGTTGTGAGATATAAAAAGCAGGGCGAAATGCCCTGCTTTTGTTACACTTTAGAACGTTTTCAGAGGATCTCCTGGTCAAGCGCGTCGAATAACGGCGAGTCGAAGAACTCTTTTAAGGAGATATCCAACCCGTCGCAGATCTTTTTTATTGTGGCAATTGTCGTACTATTGTTTCTGCCGCTTACGATGTTGTTAAGCGTAGACTGCGTAATTCCGCACAGGATACTTAAGCGGTTGATCGTAATTCCCCGGGAATTGCACAGATCTATTATTCTTTCTTTTACAGCCTTTCCGACGTTGTTATTATCCATACGGATACAATACTGGATTATTGTTGATAAAGTTAACTCAAATGAGTTATAATAACTCAAAAGAGGTAGAATGAGGGTTGCGGTACAACTAGCGTTTCAAAAAACAGTATGGCACCAGAATGCCTATTCGCTTATTAACCCTCTTAAAAGCCTGGGAGGATTGTTAGATATAATGGATGCTGGTTCTAATTTATTAACGATATTGGCCGGTATAACAACTTTATCCGAAGCAGAACAGACCGAAAAATTCGAAGAGGCAAACAAGTATTCTTCTCAGATTAGTGCCTTTTGTGATACCCTTTTAGAGAAATGCGAACAAATGCCGAATTGTGATTATATTGCATATCAAACCAATCTTCTGAAGAATTCCGCCCCAAGTAATCTTCTTGGCAAGTCCGTGGAAGACACAATAGGGAATGCAGGTGCATTGTATCAATTGTTTTTGCAGCAATTATCGAGTAGTTTTAACTACTTTGCTGAGGAAATGCTTTATATTTCAGGTGAATCACAAGCGAAAAATGAGGTAAATTACTTTAAAGAAGTACCTGATATGCCAACGCCTGATTCATGCATTTATACAATAGCTTATGAATCAAGGGAGTCAAATAGCGGAGTAACACAATACAGATATCTTATTGGCGATAATGAGTCTGATGCTAATTTGAATTACAACTTATATCTATCTGCCATAAAGATGGTTCCTGAATTGCAAGTCGAATATGCGGATTCTTATACTTATGTAACGAAAAACGGTCAGATGATTTCGGCAATGATGGCTGGGACGGATCCTGATTTGGGATTTTTTCTTGTTGTCAGCTTTAAGGAGTGATTTATGACAATTGATGTTGACGCATTACGAAGTGCATTACTGAATTATTATGGCACTGCGGCCTTTTCCGGGATGCCTATGGCTTTATGGGATGCCTCCAAAGTAAAAAAGGCTTCACCGGAAGAACTGATTCAGATAGCATTGAATAATGGATTCGATCTTTCACGTTTTTCGATTTAGACACGACATATGGACTTACGGATGATATCCCAAGCCTCACGAACCCATGCGAGGGAAAGCCTGTGTTTCCGATTTCTGAGCGTAATCCGTTTCGGGCGCGCTTGACGCGGCAAGCCGTTGCTTGAGGACGCGTTTCGCAAAGACGAAACCGGCCGAGGTCGGCTTGCGGTCCCGAAACGGCACGCGAAAGAAATCGTCGAAACACCAGTTTCCCGAGTTGGGCGAGGGAGGCTTGGGATGCATTTAACATCCTTCGCATAATGACAAAACTAGCGGCATTGAAAACCCGCCGCTTTTTTTGTACAATCGTAGCAGGTTTTCTAAATAGGAGGCAAACCATGAACATCAGCTTCGATAAAGCAAAAGAGATCCTAGGCGGGTTCACCGCACAGGCACAGGACATGCTGAAGGACGGCAGCAAAGTGGAAGCTGCTCTGGAAGCGCTGGAAGCCAAGATGAAGGAGATCCCGACGATCGGCGAAGGCCTCTCCAGACTGCCCCTCATGATCTCCATGATCCGGGCATACATTACGAAGGAATACACGGAAGTTTCCCCGAAGGTGGTCGCTTCCATGCTGTGCGCGGTGCTGTACCTGGTGAAGGGCAGAGACCTTATCCGGGACGACATCCCCGTCGTGGGCCTCGTGGACGACATCGCCGTGGCAGGCGCCGCGTTTATGCTGTCCGAGAAGGAACTGGACGCCTACGCCGCATGGCGCGAAGCCAAAGAAGGCACTGTGACCGCTGAGAGAGCGCTGCCGCAGACAGAGGATGTGTCCGAGGCGCTCGAAGCGCAGATGGACGAGATCCCCACGGAAGCGTAGCCGCACGCACAGCTACCCGAAGACGGCCACATGCTGGATTACTACGCGCTGCTGGGCGTGCCGCGCTTTACGGCGTCCCAGGACGACATAAGGAAGGCTTACCGGACGCAGATCGCGTTTTTTCATCCGGATAAGGGCTACGTAAACGAAAACATCGCGCTGGAACGGACACAGCAGCTGAACGAGGCTTACGATACGCTGAAGAATCCGTCCCGCAAAGCGGTCTATGACGAGGAACTGGCGGCATTTCTGAAAGAGGAGACCGCCGCGCAGGCGGCTCCGGAACCCAAACCCGAGCCTAAACCGCAGCCCGAACCGCCCAAACCCGAGCCCGAAAAGCCAAGACCCGAACCTGCCAGGCCGCGCCCTGCGCAGGCGTCTTCGCGTGAGGAAAAAGCGAGTCTGGGCGAGATCTTTGCGCACGCCTGGGACATGCTGCCTGCCCGCTTTGCCGTGCTCATCGCGGTGTTTATGCTGCTGTTTGCGATCTCCATGCTCAATATGCTGGCGCAGTCCATCTCCCACATCGGCAGCGGAAAGGAGATCGATTCCGGCGTGTTTGCGGTCAACGAATACCAACATAAACTGCTCAATTCCAGCATCGTCTTCAACCGCCACCGGGACCGCATCCACGAGACCGTAGAGTTCCTGGAGAGCACGGATGCGGGGTACGGCTCGCCGTACTTTTATACCGACCGCAAGCTCATCGTCATGGACCGGGACGACGCGCCGAAACCGCTGGAGCTGTCGATCAGCTACCCGGGGTCCGTGTCCATCTACACGAACCAGGATACCGATGCGGCAGAGCTCGTCTTTGAGGACAACGTCTGGTACGGCTCCTCCACGACGATGTATGTGCAGGCAAACCATGCCGGCATAACGGTCATCACGTTCTCCAACAACCGCAACTTCGACACCTTCCGGGTGAAGATCATCGTTTTATAGCGGATCCCACCCATTTATGGTAAAACAAATGCAATCAAGGAAGCAAGGGCAGAGCCCTTGCAAAATGCATTTGTTGAACCATTTTTTGTAGAAAGGCGGATTACGCCTTTCATTTATGGTATGATATTTGGCATGGAAAAGACCATACTTCTGAAAAATGAATTAGATACCAGGAACCTCGGCGCTTCGCTGGCAAAGCAGATGCAGCCGAACCAGGTCTACGCCCTCATCGGAGACCTTGGCGCCGGCAAGACCACGCTGGCGAAGGCCATCGCGAGGGGTCTGGGGGTCACCGAGACCCTGACCAGCCCCACCTTTACCATCGTCCAGGAATATGAGACCGGCCGCCTGCCCCTGTACCACTTCGACGTGTACCGGGTGAGCGACGAGGACGAGCTGTTCGAGATCGGACTGGAAGATTATTTCCATAAAGGCGGCGTCTGCCTCGTGGAGTGGGCGGATCTCATCGAGGATCTGCTGCCGGCGGACGTCATTACGATACACTTAAGCTACGGAGAAGAGGAGGGAGAACGGATATGCCGCATAGACCGGTGATACTGGCCATCGAGACCACGGGACCGCTGGCTTCCGTTGCGCTCTCCGGCGTACAGGGGCCCGTCGAGGGTCAAGAACGGTTGGAGGAGGGCGTCCTGGAGCTGGTGAACCAGACCCATTACTCCCACCTGGAGGAGATCGCACCCATGGTGAAGGAGATCCTGCAGACCGCCGGCATGCAGCCGGAGGAGCTGGATGCCATCGCCGTATCCCGGGGCCCCGGATCCTTTACCGGCATCCGCATCGGCATGGCGACGGCCAAGGCCTTTGCCCAGGTCTGGAACAAGCCCATCGTCTGCGTGCCTACGCTGGCTTCCTTTGCGTTTCTGGATGCGGATCCGCAGGCGATCGAGGGTTTTCCCGCAGGGCGTGACCCCCTCATCTGCCCTCTGTTCGATGCCCGCCGCAGCCAGGTGTACGCCGGCGTTTACCGCCCGGGCTGCAAGGATGCCGTTCTGGCGGACGGCGCCTACGATGTGCCGGACTATCTGGAAAAGCTGGGTGCACTGCTCGGCGATGCGAACGCCGCCGTCTTCTTCGGCGACGGCTGCGATGCCTACCGGGAGACCCTGGAGAACAGCGGCCTGCCCCATGTTTTCGCGCCGCAGCATGTTAAATTCCAGCTGGCCCACGCGGATCTGAAGCTGGCATTGGAACTTTATAAAGAAGGAAAACAGACGGACTGCTACAACGCGCAGCCCGAATACCTGCGCCTGGCGGAGGCGGAGCGCAAGCTGAAGGCCGGCGCTCTGAGGAAGATGCCATGATCCTGCGCCGCGCGGATAAAAACGATATCGACCGGATCGCGGAGATGGAGAAGATCTGCTTCCCGGAGGAGCCCTGGAGCAGGGCGATGGTGGCGGAGGAGTTCTCCGGGCTCAATCCTTCCCGCTATTACGTGGCGGAAGAGGACGGACAGATCCTGGCCTACGCCGGCATCTGGATCGTGCCGCCGGAAGGCTACATTACGAACGTAGCGGTCCATCCGGCGCACCGGCGCAAGGGCCTGGGCTCCCAGATCCTGCAGAAGCTTATCGACGAGGGGCTGCCGGAAGGGGTCACCGACATTACGCTGGAAGTGCGGGTCTCCAACGCACCCGCCATCGGCCTCTACAAATCCTTCGGTTTCGAAGAGGCAGGCGTACGGCCCCGGTATTATCAGGACAACGAGGATGCCCTCATCATGTGGCTGCATCAGTGATATGAAAAACGGAAAACATCTGACTATGGGGATCGAGAGCAGCTGCGACGAGACTGCCATCGCCGTCCTGGCGGACGGCAGGGAAGTCCTGTCCAACGTCATCTCCTCCCAGATCGAAGTGCATAAAGTCTACGGCGGCGTGGTGCCCGAGATCGCATCCCGCCACCATTTAAACAACATCCCCTTCGTCTTCGAACAGGCGCTGGAAGAGGCGGGTGTCTCTTTGGATGAGATCGATGAGATCGGCGTTACGGCGGGCCCGGGCCTTGCCGGTGCGCTGCTGATGGGCACGGCGTTCGCGAAAGCGGTCTGCGCTGCAGCGGACAAGCCTCTCGTGGGCGTGCATCACATCCAGGGGCACATTATGGCCAATCTGCTGGAACATCCGGATCTGAAGCCGCCGTTCCTGGCGCTGGTGGTATCCGGGGGTCACACCCATCTCGTGGAAGTGCAGGGATACAACACCTTCCGCATCCTGGGCGCTACGCGGGACGACGCCGTGGGCGAAGCCTACGACAAGGTGGCCCGGGTGCTGGGTCTGGGTTATCCCGGCGGTCCGAAGATCGATAAGATCGCAAAGGAAGGCGATCCCCACGCCATCGAGTTTAAGCGGGTGTACCTGGAGCAGGGGAGCCTGGACTTTTCGTTTTCCGGCACGAAGACCGCCGTCATCAACTACCTGCATAAGGAAGAGCAAGGCGGACGGCCGGTAAACGCAGCGGACGTGGCAGCGTCCTTCCAGGAAGCCGTGGTCGAGGTGATCGTCAACAAAGCCATGATGGCGCTGGACCTGACTGGCTATAACGGCCTCGCGGTGGCGGGCGGCGTTGCATCCAACAGCTGCCTGCGGGAACGCCTGCAGAAAGCCTGCGAAAAAAGAGGCGCTCACTTTTACATCCCTTCTCCCATCTTCTGCACCGACAACGGCGCCATGATCGCCGCTGCGGCCTATCACAAGGCGAGAGAAGGGCATTTTGCCACGCTGCATCTGGATGTCTGGCCGGGACTGAACCTGGAGAGCGGACTGGATAAGCTGGAACAATAGCGATAAAAAACACGGATTTGAGAAATGTATCGATAATTGATAAAAAGCGTCATTTTAGATACATTTTTTAAGAGTTGTTAGCCGCAACCACGGAAAGCAGCCTTTATTTGAACGGTAAGTTGACAGAAAATCGTTTATTATGTCATCTCTTCGCTTAAAGCTATGGCATTCCTCTATAGTCTTGTGTTTAAAATCGGAATAAATGTATCTAAAATAGATAAAAATTCTTATTTTAGATACATCCTCCTTAGCCGCCTTTTTTGAGCCCATGCTTTCCGATTCTATCCTTGACATCAAAGGCTGTAAGCCTCTATAATACCCAATGTAGATCTGTTTCAGGGCGGGGTGCGATTCCCCACCGGCGGTGATCGGCGAAAGCCGTAAGTCCGCGAACCGAAAGGCCGAACCGGTGAGATCCCGGTACCGACGGTATAGTCCGGATGGAAGAAACGATTCTTTCTTTTGTTTGCCCTGCGTCTGCAGCGGCATTTTTTATTTGCCTCTTCAGCGCAAAGGCGAGAACACCTGACAGATTCCGAACTTAACTTTTTAACGTTTCGAGGAGGAATCTATGGAAAACGTAAGCACAAAGACCAACACCATGGCGAAATTGGGCATCCTGGCGGCGATCTCCGTCGTTTTGGTAGCCATCGTCCACTTCCCGCTCATCCCGGCGGCATCGTTCCTGGAGTACGATCCGGCGGATGTCCCCATCCTGCTGGGCACCTTTGCCTTAGGACCTACCGCAGGACTGCTGCTCACCGTTACCGCCAGCGTCATTCAGGGGGTCACCGTGAGCGCCGCCAGCAGCTGGTACGGCATCGTGATGCACATCATCGCCACCGGCACCTACGTGCTGGTCGCCGGCAACATCTACCGGCAGAACAAGACCAAAAAACAGGCGATCCTGGCGCTGCTCTGCGGCACGCTGGCCATGGCAGCCGTCATGGTCCCCGCCAACCTGTTCATTACGCCGGTCTTCATGGGCGCGCCCCGCGCTGTCGTTGCCGGGATGATCCCCACAGCGATCCTTCCCTTCAATCTGCTGAAGGCAGGCATCAATTCCGTCATCACGTTTGTACTGTATAAGAGAGTCAGCCCGCTGCTGCACAGATAATGGATCCGAAAAAATCTGCTACAAGAGGATATATCGAAGTTTTTCTGGCCGGTGCCCTTTGGGGATGCATCGGCCCCTTTATGCAGGGCATGTCCAACATGGGTGCAGGCTCCGGCCTCATCTCCCTGATGCGTCAGGGCTTCGGCACGCTGATGATGATCCCCGTGGTCCTCGTCGCCTGCAAAGGTGTAAAACAACTGAAGGTGGACCGCAAAAGCCTGTTTGTCCTGCTATTGATGGGCCTGCTTTCGGAGGCGGTCTTCAACCTGTGCTACTCCGCCTGCGTTGCCCGTCTGGGAGTTGCCGCTGCGGCGGTCCTGCTGTATACGGCGCCGATCTTTGTCATGATCCTCTCCCGTATCCTCTATGCGGAGCAGATCACTTCCCGCAAGGTGCTGGCCATCGTGCTGAATCTGGCAGGGTGTGCCCTGACCGTCACCAACGGGGAATTTTCCGCGGAAGATCTGGCTGCCGCCGGCATTCTGTTCGGCGTTCTGGCAGGTTTTTTCTATGCGACCATCACGATCTTCGGAAAATACGTATCCGGCAGCGTAAATCCCTACGTTACCTGTTTCTACAATTTCCTGTTCGGTACCGGATTTCTTATTCTTTTTACCCGGCCCTGGACGATGGATCTTTCCTTCTTCGACGCGAAATTCTGTCTGCTGGGCGCAGGCATCGGCCTGTTCGGCACGGTGCTCCCCTACATTTTCTACATGACGGGGCTTACCCATCCGGTGGAAGCGTCTAAGGTGCCCGTCGTCGCTTCCGTGGAAACGGTCGTGGCAGCTGTCCTGGGCGCTGTCCTGTTCCGGGAAGCGGTGGGACCGGCCAAGATCCTCGGCATCCTTTTGGTGTTCGTATCGGTAACCGTCATCAACAGCGGCGGCAAAAAAGCGAAGGAAGAAAACGCATAAAAAAACCGCGGAGCTTTTGCTCCGCGGTCGTTTTTTCTGCTTAGCCGATGTAATCTTCTACGCACTTGACGATATCGCCGACAGTCTTGAACTCTTCTGCAACTTCGTCGGGGATCTCGATGTTGTACTCGTCTTCCAGCGCCATGATGATCTCGACGGCGTCCAGGGAATCTGCTTCCAGATCCTTGGTGAGACTCGTATCCAGAGTGATCTCTTCTGTATCTACGTCAAGCTGTTCTGCAATGATTTCGCGTACTTTGTCAAATACCATTTTACCCTCCGTTGACCGCGCGGGACATCCCGCACTATGTAACACACCTAAATTATAATATAAGTCGGACCGTATGCAAGAAGTTTTTACGCTTCTTCCTGCAGTTCCATCCAGTCTTCGTAAGCTTTCTCCAGCTTTTCCCTGGCCTCCAGAAGCTCAGAATTGACTTCTCTGGCCTTTTCGGGGTCGGAGTATATTTCCGGCAGGCAAAGCCTGTTCTCCAGCTCTGTGACCCGATTTTCGGTCTCTGAGACCGTTTCCTCGGCCAACTGGAGCTGCTTCTCCCGCTTTCTCTTCGCAGCAGCCTCTTCCTTTTCTTTCTGGCGCAGCAGCGTGCGCTCTTCCTTGGACAGGATCTTTTGCGCATCCCCGGCCGATCCACCTCTTGCGAGGCCTTCCAGATAGGCTTTTCCGGATGTCACCGACGAGGATTTCTGCTCGTAATAATCGTAGCTGCCCAGATAGACCGTAATGCCTTCTGGCTTGAGTTCGTAGATCGCCGTGGGGATCTTCTGCAGCAGGTAGCGGTCGTGAGATACGATGAGCAGGGTGCCGGGGAAATCCAGCAGGGCGTCTTCGAACACTTCCTTCGCGGCGATATCCAGATGGTTGGTGGGCTCGTCCAGGATGAGGAAGTTTGCGCCGGTCATCATCAGCTTGAGCAGCGACAGTTTGGCCTTTTCGCCGCCGGCCAGGTCCTTCACCTGCTTAAAGACGTCGTCTCCGTAGAACCCCAGTCTTCCCAGCAGTTTGCGCAGCTCCACCTGGTCGTATTTGATGTAGGTGGAATGGACCTCGTCCAGCACGGTCTTTTCCGGATCCAGCAGCTTCTGCTCCTGGTCGTAGTAGCCGCACACCACGTTCTGGCCCAGGCGCAGCCATCCCTTGTCGGGGTCAAGCTCGCCGAGGATGATTTTCAGCAGCGTTGTCTTGCCGACGCCGTTGGGGCCTACCATGCAGATGCGGTCGCCTTTTTTGATGTCCATGTTGACCCCGGAAAATAACTGTTTGATCCCTTCCGGGCCGGCAAAGGACATGGCGAGGTCTTCCGCCTGCAGCACGTCCTGGCCGCTCTTCAGCTTTTCGTCGAAGCGGATCTTCAGCTTTTCGCGGAAGAACGTGGGTTTATCCGGCATGTCCAGCATGGCCAGTCGTTTTTCTCTGGACTGGGCTCGCTTTACGAGATGCTCCGTGTTGTGCTCCTTAAAGCACCGGATGATCTCCTCCTGCCGGGCTACCTCCGCCTTCATCTGCTCGTAATGGCGCAGATCCTGCTCGTACTGCAGCTGCTTCTTCTCCTTGAATGCGGTGTAGTTTCCGTCGTAAGCCTTCAGATGGCAGCGCTCGATCTCGAAGATTCGGTTGGCCAGCTTATCCAGGAAATACCGGTCGTGGGAGATGATGATGAGGGTGCCCCGGTAGCCCTTCAGATAGCCTTCCAGCCATTTGAGGGTGCCGATGTCCAGGTGGTTCGTCGGCT
>JAGAHX010000057.1 GCA_017626845.1 Bacillota bacterium | reverse complement strand
CTGCGCCGCATGAACGGCGAGGCTGCAGAGGGCGAGCCCTGGGTGGAGTGGGACGGAAAGGCCTATCTGGACTTCGGCCACTGCAAGGACGACGTCTCCGTGGCGCGCCAGAAGGTCTACGACGAACTGTACGAAGATCTGAGCGACCTCATCGGCGGTCTCATCCCCATCCAGAACGAGAAAGACCCCTTATGGGAAAGAGGTGCCCGCTCCATCGTCATGGCCACCGCCCTGGCGATGCTGGAAGACTCCGAAAATCCCGATCTGGGCATGACCAAGGAAAAATTCAATCTGTTTAACATAAACAAGGCTTTGGGAAACTCCGACAACAATTACGAGCAGCTGAAGCGCTACTTTGAGGGCAGAAGCAAGCTGTCCCAGGCCTACCAGCTGTCCCGCCAGGTGATGACAGCGCCGGAAGCTACCCTGGGTTCCTACATGTCCATCACCTTCGACAAGATGAGCATCTTCAACGACAGAGGTCTGTGCGGACTCACCAGCGCCACCGACATCCACGCGGAGCGCTTTGCGTTCGAACCTACGGCTCTGTTCCTGAAGATCCCCGATGAAAAGGATACCCGCCACTTCCTGGCGTCCCTGTTCATTCTGTCCACGTACAAGGCCCTCATCAAGGTAGCCACGAGCCTGCCGGGCCAGACCCTTCCCAGAAACGTCTACTACATCATGGACGAGTTCGGCAACATGCCCAAGATCGACAAGTTCGGCCAGATGATAACGGTAGGCCGTTCCAGAAAGATCTGGTTCTCCATGGTCGTTCAGTCCTTCGTGCAGCTCACCAACGTGTACGGCAAGGAGATCGCGGACATCGTCATCGGCAACTGCGGTGTAAAGATGTTCATCGGTTCCAACGATACGGATACCTGCAAGATGTTCTCCGAGATGTGCGGCAACATGACGGTCCGTACGACCAGCACCTCCAGCGCCATCGGCGGCAAGGCAGGGGACATCAACCTGTCGTCCCAGACCCAGGTGCGTCCGCTCATCTATCCGTCGGAACTGCAGCGCTTAAACAACCAGGAGAGCACCGGAAACTCCATCATCGTTTCCTTCAACTCCTTCCCGCTCAAGACGAAGTACACGCCTTCGTATAAGTGCCCGTACTACAAGTTCGGACCGATGGATCTTACGGAGATCCGCAGCAACATGTTCCGGGCGGACGAGGTGTACTACGACCTGAAGGAGCGCAACGAGAAGATCCTGGGCGAACAGAGCGCATAAGGAGAGATCCGCATGACCAATGCAGAAAAAGAGATCCGCTCTGTCCTTTTGGGCAGAACGCTGATGAGAGAGGACGGCACTCTGTCCGTCCCCGAAAAGGGCGAATTCTATCTATCCGGCGGCGTCACAGACGGCGCCGGCGCTCTGCGTTTTCTGGGAATGTCGAAAAAAAGCATCGTCCTGGAGACGCGGCGGGTGGAATGGGACGTCAAGCAGACCCTGCGGCGCATCTTTCAGAGCATGGGCCGGGGCGTGAACCTGAAGGAGCAGCCCGAGACCATCGCCTGCATCATCCGCTACCTTCTTACGAAGCCTCTGCTGCTCACCTTCGAATACCGGGAGGGGTTCCCTGTGGTCACCGCCTGGACCGGCCGCAGCCCCATGGGCCTGCTGTCCATCCGCAGAGCCTTCAAGACCATCGAAAAGGAACTGCCCCAGGACATCTTCGTGACCGGCAAGGAAGCGCCGGACACCCCCGAAGGCGAGACCGACAAGAAGAAAAAGGCGGACAAAGAAGCCAGACGGGCGGAGAAGCAGGCGAAAAAACGCGAAAAGCGGGAAGAAAAGATCCGCCGCAGGGAAGAAGAGCAGCGGTTCAAAGAAGAGGAAAAAGCCAGACAGGAGGCCGCTGCCAGCGGCGATTTCTGGATGTTAAAGGAGGATGAGGACCATGAGCATGAATATGGATCTGATCAAGCACGGCAATGACGCCGAACTGAAACTGGACGGATATATCGACGCCACCAACGCACCGGAAGTGGAAAAGATACTTCTGGACGTGGCAGGCAAGTTCGACAACCTTACGCTGGACATGGAAAATCTGGAGTACGTCTCCAGTGCGGGTCTGCGTACCTTTAAGCTGGTCTACATGGAACTGCGCCGCAAAGGCGGTTCGCTGTCTGCCAGAAACGTCGGAAAATCCGTCATGGAAGTGCTGGAAGTGACGGGCTTTACCCGCCTGTTCAAGTTTATCTAATGGGAGGAGCAGATCATGGAGAATCTGATCGTAACGGCAGAGGTAAAGAATCTCGATGCAGTAACGGACTTCGTCCTGCAGCGTCCTGAGATCGCCGCATGCCCCAAGAATACACAGATGCAGCTGCGCCTCGCTGTCGAAGAGGTCTTCGTCAATATCGCAAGCTACGCGTATGACCCGTCCATCGGGCCTGCGGAAGTGCGCTGCGAGGTGCTGAACGATCCGCTGCGGGTGGTCATTCAATTCCTGGACCATGGAAAACCCTTCGACCCCTTGGCGAAGGAAGACGCCGACACGTCCGAGGAAGCGCTGATGGAGCGCATCGGCGGCCTGGGCATCCTCCTTGTGAAGGAGACCATGGATGAAGTGTCCTATTCCTATGAGGACGGTAAGAATATCTTAACGATCTTAAAGAAACTGTAAACGAAACAAACGGGGGGAATCATGCCGGAAAAAAGCGTAAGAGAAATGAGCTGGCGGGAACGGAGGATGTACTCTCTGGAGTCCCGCACGTTTTGGGGGAGCGTCATCGGTTCGGTCATCGTGGGGCTCGTCGCCTTTCTGATCGGGCTCGGTCTGTTTGCCTACGCGCTGGTCGGCCAGTATACGGGAGAGGCCTTCGGCCTTTGCCGCAGCACTGCGATGGTCGTGGAGAACATCGTGGACGTGGAAGATCTGACAGGCGACATTTTAACGATCTATAAGGGGCTGTACCGGGAAGATCTGGAAAAGACCCGCACACAGGAGTACCGGGCGCATTTTGCCGAGATCGCAGAAAGAGAAGATTATCAATATCTTCGGGAAGTCCTGGGCAAATTCCTGAAGACCAGCGACGTAAACGACCTGTACGTCGCGACCTACGATGCCGCCACCAGTTCTCTGGTGATGATCGCAGATCCGGACGTATTGGAAGAATCCGGTTATCTGCCCGGCGACCGCGAGCCCGCCTCCAAAAAGGAGCGGGAAAAGTTTATGAACTGGGACGGAGAGGGGAAACTCTATTCCATCGTAAAGAATCCGCTCCACGGCCGCATGTGCACCGCGGGCATGCCGCTCTACGGAAAAGACGGCAAGCCGGTGGCGTTCGTCATGTCCGACGTGACCCTCGCAAACGTCGCCCGCGGCATGAAGACCTTCACGTTCCTGTACACGCTGCTGCTGGCGGCGGTTATGTTTATTTACTCCGCCCTCATCACGAAGCATACGAAGAAGACCGTGATCGATCCCATCAACCAGATCGCCCAGGCCTGCCAGGATTATAGAGACGATAAGAAGGCCGGAAGGGACATCAAGGACCGCTTCTCCATGCTCAACATCCGCACCGGCGACGAGATCGAGAACCTCGCCCTCACCATGGCTGACATGGAGAAGGACGTGGCGGATTACGTGGAGAACCTGACGAAAGTTACGGCAGAGAAGGAGAGGGTAAGCACGGAGCTGAACATGGCCGGAGAGATCCAGGCCTCCATGCTGCCCCATATCTTCCCGCCTTATCCGGACAGAAAAGAGTTCGATCTGTATGCTTCCATGGAGCCTGCCAAGGAGACCGGCGGCGACTTCTACGATTATTTCCTGATCGACGACGACCATCTGTGCGTCGTTATGGCGGACGTTTCCGGCAAGGGCGTTCCCGCCGCGCTGTTCATGATGGTCTCCAAGGTGATCATCCAGAGCTGCGCCATGCTGGGCAAGAACGCGGCGGAGATCCTCACGAAGACCAACGAAGCGCTGTGCTCCAACAACCAGATGCAGATGTTCGTAACGGCCTGGCTGGGCATCCTGGAGATCTCCACGGGCAAGTTTACGGCGGCGAATGCCGGCCATGAATTCCCCGTCATCAAGGAGCCGGACGGCAGATACGAGCTGCTGAAGGACAAGCACGGCTTCGTGCTCGGCGGCTTCGACGACGAGTTCTATCTGCCCTATGAATTCCAGCTGAAACCCGGCGGCCGCCTGTTCCTGTACACGGACGGCGTGCCCGAAGCCATGGATAAAGACAGAAACGCTTTCGGCCTGGACCGTATGCTGGACGCCCTCAACAAAGAGGCGGAGGCAGATCCGGAGACCGTGCTGAAGAACGTCCGCGAGGCCGTGTCCGGCTTTGTCGGCGACGCAGAACCCTTCGACGATCTTACGATGCTGTGCCTGGAATATAAGGGTCAGTAAAATCTTTTAAAATTTTTTAATAACTACCCCGGATTCGTTGGACATTTGTTGGACAGCACAGGGTAAGATATCCATACACGAACACGATGATAGTCATTTCTGAATAAACGAAAGCGAGGACTACGATGAAGAGGATCATTAAGGAAAATAACAACGAGATCATGGCGCGCTGCAACGATCCCGTCGAACTGGGGGAAGAATCTCTGTCCGTTGGGGAAATGCAATGGATGCGGAATCATCAGGATGAATTTTTCTACGGACTGGGGCTGCTGGATACGAATGAGAGAGCGAACTATGTACCCAGGCTCTTTGTTCTGGGTGTGGATGAGAACGGCGAATCCAAAGTCTTCGACCTCAGCCAGGTGGATATCCAGGCAGGCAGCGACGAGTTCTGGAAGCAGGTGCAGCGGGGCAACGTCTTTGCCTATCCCGCCGGGCAGAACGATCCGGTTCAGCTCCAGGTGGGGGTCTCGGAATCCGGCGGTCTAAAGCTGGGTACCAGTAAGCCCGTGACCGAAGAGAATCTGCCGGAGCCTCCGGTCTATAAGCTTTCGATGTGGCAGAAATTCGCCAGCTGGTTCGGCTTCTACAAGAAGGAAGTCCATATGGCGGAGCACCGGGAAGAAGAACAAAACAGCCTGAAAAGCAAACTGGCGCTGATGCAGGATCTGCGGTCACATACCAAAAAAGAACAAAAAGACAAAGAAGCTGAAGACGTACGGGAAGGCGAACGTATTCTGGCAGAACGGGAAAAGCTGGAGCAACTGGAAGAGCTTAAGCCTAAAAAAGACAGTCTGAAGCTCGGTATGAAAGTCATGACCGACGTCTTTGTTCCGCAGCCCCGCTTTAGCCCGGATCTGGAGAAGATCCCCAGCGGACCGAACAAGCGGGAAGGCCTGTATACGAAGGAGCATTTCAACAGTCTGAAGGTCTACGATAAAAAGGATATCGACCTGGAGACCATCCACATGGGCGACAGCGGCCAGGCCGTTTCAGAGGAGGAATTCGCTTCCGTTACCATGTACGCTCTGTGGAATACGAAGAATTCGATGCGGGGCTATAATCAGATGAATCCCGATATCCACGGAGAGAAGAGTCTAACAGAGCTGGGTTTTGAAAAGAAGGATATCCCCACGCTGCTGACCAGCCGCAGCAGAAACTGGTGGAGCGCGGATCTGTTTATCCAGCCGAAACCCAGAGACAACGAAGGAAGCTATTTCAAAGACGTGACCAATTATGCCCGCAAGGATGCGGTAGAGGCTTTCCAGGCCTACAAATCCGGCGATAAGACCAAATTGGCGCAGATCATCGCCGACGGCGTCAATATGGCGGCTGACGACATGAAAGTAACTGGCAATAAATTGACAAATCAGAACAATGCCGTTATCGTCACCTCCGGCAAGCTGGTGGATCTGATGGAAAAGGATCCGGAATTGAAGACCCTGGCGTTGGAGCAAGGCATGAAGAAAGACCATCTGAAGGTCGTTGAGGGCAACCGGGTGCTGCATAAGATCTCACAGGATGCGCTGGATGCGGAATATGAGATCAAAAAGGCAAAGATCGAAGGCCGGGAACTGAGTGCAGAAGAGAAGACCAAATATGCGAAAGCGCTGGTAAAGCAGGATCTCGCTGTACGCCGCCTGAATGCGGACAACGAAAAAGAGGCTCTGGAGGCGGAAGAAAAGGTCGGGATCATCGGGATGGCTGCTAAAGCTGTCAATAAGATGGATCAGGATAAATGGAACATAAATCCCAACAAGAGACCTGCGCCGGGGAAAGGAAAGATCTGGATGGATACGATGCAGCATTGCATGGGTTCAATCTATAAGGTGTATAGACCTCTCCCCGAGAGCCTGGGTCAGCTGTCTGCGCAGAAGGGGCAGGAGACCCTGGATAAGATTGCAGAACAGGTCGTAAAACAGGAAAATATGGCGCAAAAGCCCACGGAATGGCTGGCAAACGAGATCGATAATCCGACGATCGACATGACGAAGAGCATGACGGATGCGATCCAGAAGGTAGCGAATCCCAATGCGCCTGTTAAAAACGAGCAGGCTCAGCCGGCGGTACAGAAGGAAAACGAGATCGCGCCGAAAAAGAGCGTCAACGACCTGAAGAACATCTTCGAGCCCAAGAAGAACGAGGGTCCGCAGGCTCCCATTGCATAAACCCGTAACGTAACTACTTTAGGAGGCATACCCATGGCCGATCCCAAACAAAAAGAATTGACTCAATTTCAAGATCTGGCGAAAGAGATCCGGGACCTCGGCCTGGATACGCCTGAGTATAAGGTCTTCGTCGCTTCGATCTCGGCGGCGGAGCAGAAGATGGCTGCGTTGCACGAGACGAAGCGGAACAAGCTGGCGCCTGTGCTGTCGGCCCAGGACCGTATCGACCTGCTGAACCTGCACCGCAAGATCGGACAGGCAGCAGAGTTGCTGCTCGGGGCTCAGCCCCGGCCGGCTGAGGATCTGCGGAAAAAGGCCCGCAAGCTTACGGCGGTCACCGCGAAGAATTTCCGGACGATCAAAGCCTACAATCCGGCTAAGGAAGAGAAGAGCCTTCCGGAACTGCTGGAGGATGCCAGAGCGGTAACGCTCAACCTGCAGGATGCGGAGCTGGAAGACACGATGTCCGGCAATCTGTCGAAGCGGCAGCCGATCTCCTATTTGAACGACAAAGGCAAAAAGGTAACCGGAGTATTTACGCCGAAAAAAACAGCTGATTTCTTCGGCGGTCTCCAAAAAATCTTCGAAGAGGAAGCGAACGATCCCCAGAATCATATGACGGAAGAGGCAAAGCAGATGATGCGCGGTTTCCTGGCGCTCGCGGTGGAAAACCAGCAGCAGATCAGCCAGAAGAACCGGGGCCAATCCTTCCCCAACGTGCCGCAGAAGGTGAAAAATCTGTCTTCGCTGCTCTGGGGCCTATCCTTCGGGAAGACCTTGTATCCTGATTATATGGAGCAGGCGTTTTGTCACGTTTATCCGCAGCTGGAGGGTCAGAACCTGAGCCGCGTATTCGGAAAGGGCACCATGGAAAGACTGTGCCGCAAGATGGAACCGGTGAGCACCTTTATCGGGATCCATGTGGACTCCGCGAATATCGGGGATGGGGCCCGCCTGGATGACCGCAATGCAGCCATGTGCGCGGCAGCAGATCTGCTGGGCGTGTCCAACCTGGTCGCCAAAGCCGTTCCCATGAAGGTGATCGGCCCCAACGGCGAAGTGACGGAAGGCACTTTCATGAAGAAGGGAAAGGGGCTGGATCCGGGCAATTTGCCGAATTCTGCCATGGACATCTCGGAAAACGCCCTCAACGGCACGGACGGCAAAGGGTATAAGGATCTGGCGGATCTGCAGGTGCTGGATTATCTCTGCGGCAACGTGGACCGGCACGGCGGCAATCTGTTCTACCAGTTCCGGAACGGGAAGTTCTGCGGTGTGCAGGCCATCGATAACGACTGCGCATTCGGAAGCCTTCGGCCCACCGGCGTGAGCAACATCAACCGGCTGGTCGTTCCCAAGAACATGAAGGCTATCAGCCGGTCCATGTACAACAGGATCCTGACCCTTACGCCGGAAGAACTGAAGTTTGCGCTGCGGGGCTACGGCCTGTCGGAGTCGGAACTGGAAGCCTCCGTGTATCGACTGGATAAGCTGCAGACGGAACTGAAAAAGGGAACGATCCGCATCATGGAAGATCAGGACTTCAAGGATCTCAATGCGCGGACCGTCAAGGATCTGTGCGTTGCCAACGCCCAGACCGGAGACCCTCAAAACCTGTTCGAGACGGCTACGAGGACCATCAAAAAGCTGCATACGTACCGGATGACCCAAGGAAGGGCGTACCGCGACCTGGAGGAAATGGATGCCATCGGAGAGGCCAACCGCGCGCTGCCCGGAACGCAGGATCGGGAAACGCACCAGTGCGACCTGCTGCTGGGAGAACTGGAGCGGGTCACGAACCGGGGCATGTGGCATTTCCACAAAGGTACGTCTCCGGAATTCGAAGCGATCCGGACCGCTGTAAGGAAATACAAAGAGTATCAGCTGCGGGTGCGGGACCGCATCCGGGAGGCCAATTCGGAGGGCCGCAAGAACGACCCGGACGCGCCGCTCGACAAGGTCGTCCAGGAGCAGGAGCTCGAAGAAATGGCGAAACTTGCCAAAACGGTCCGGGAGAAAGCGGATGTTTACCTGGAGAAAAAGGCGGGTTCGAAGTACAACAGCTATACGAATTCCCGCAAGGCAGTCGCACAGATCGCGAAGACCTTCGGTGAGTATCGGGAAGATGTGCGCGAAGAAGAGCGGGAAACGCAGCAAAAACTGACGAAGACTGCGACCATCCAGTCGAAGCGCATGATAGAAAAGCAGAACCGGAATCAGAACCAGATCGTGCTGTAACGATCGAAAGGATAGAAGAGACAAAAGACCTCCATGCCCAGACAGAACTCATCGAAACAAATCGCTGCGCATCTGACGCAGTCGTATATCGACAGCGGCCGGGATGCAGACGTGCTGCAGGACTTCAGCCAGGTGCTGGAGGATCGGGTACACACGCTGCGGGCTGCAGGCGACCGCAAACTCTATCAGGACGTGGGCAGTCTGCTGTACTGCGTGCGCGACCTGAAGGGCAGCTGCCGGGATCTGGCGGAGAGCGTAAACGCCAAGTCTGCGCAGGACGCCGGAAAGGATCTGAACCGGGCGGCGCTGCGGGTCCGGGAGATCGGGCAGCAGCTGACGGACTTAAAGCAGAACCATCCGGAAGAATATAAAAAGTCCTGCGGAGCGTTCATCTCCCAGTGGAAGACCATCGATTTCGACAAGGGCGGCGAGGTGCTGCGTCTATCCGGCGCCGCGGAGGCTTCCAGAAGCCGCGAAACCGCCCCAAAGACGCAGGAAAGCGCGAAAAAGGATATGGGACCCGTTCCGGGTCTTTAAACGGATGCTGGAGTAACAGAAGGGAGCATGGCAATGGGTGATCCGAAGAAAAATAATATGAACGGACAGGGAAACAAGGGCACGGCAGCCAGCAAAAAGGCGAGACAGCTGACGGACGATTTCGCGAAGGATCCGTTTGTCGAAAAGGACAGCGCTGCCATGGCGCTCCTGCAGCTGCGGGATATGCTGCGCAATCTGGCGCAGAGCGCCACCGGCGAGATGAAGACCGCCGTAACGGAGCTGCTGGGCCAGACGGAGATGGTGATCGACACTGCGAAGAAGACGGGCAAGATGTCTTCCGTAGCGAGCACGGCCGCAGCCATCACCCAGCAGGCGGATCATCTGGAAAAGCAGATCGACACCCTGGAAAGCAAGCTGGGCGGCTACAAAGCCAAGTACGTGATGGATTATCACAAGAACCTGCAGAGCTTCGAGGACAAGTGGATCGTTCATTTCCCCCAGACCGTCCTGGCTGCTCCCGTCAAGAGGGCGATCGATAAAGACAGGGAAAGACTGAGAGATGTCCACAACTGGGACGACTACATGAATGCCTTCCTGGGCGACAATGTAAAGAAGGGCGAGGAGAAGGAATGCCTGGCGAAGGCCATGGCAGGGGTCATCATGAAGCAGGAGAACAAGCCCTTCAGCCTGGAAGAAGCGGACAAGATGGCAACGAACATCCTGAAGAGCAAGGCCTTCGAAGATACCTTCGGCAAGAACGGCAAGCTGGTGGAGAACTACCTGAAGAACCGCAACATCTCCCAGGCAATCCTGGTGATGAACGAACGGATGGACAAGGCTACCATCAAGAAGATGCAGAAGGAGCAGGATGAAAAGTACAAGGCCTTCAACAAGTTCCTGAACCTGCATTCCGCCCTGAAGCTGGGCTATGAGATCATGAGCAAGAAGGATGCCACCGCAGGCACCTCCAACGCAGAGACCATGATCAACGACTATTATAAAGCGAAGCAGGAAGGGGACGACATGACGGAAGCCCGCATCATGACGAAGCTTCTGAAGGAAGCGGACCCCGTGCTGCAGGCAGCCAGAAACAATCCTCAGGATGAGAAGTCCATCAAGGAGCATCTGGAAGGGACCGCATCCAAGGCGGAGGAAAGAAAGCTTCCGACCGGCGCGCAGCCTACGGAAATGGTGCTGGTGCCGAAGAAGGACTGGGAATAGCAGAGGAAATCGCACATGACATACAAGCAGTTATTTGACCAGCTCAAGACCGACGCAGCGGGCGGAGCCCGCGCGACAGTGGCGCAGCTTCTGGCAGTGCGGCAGCTGATGAACGCCAACGGTCCGGAGACCCAGGTGGATCAGAACGCCGTCTCCAGTCTGGCCATGAATTTCATGACCCAGCGTCCGGGATTCCGCAAGGTGATGGACGATCCGGACTCCAAGGAACTGTGGGAGGCCGGCAATGCTTCCGAGCTGATGAACCGGATCCAGGACTACGAGCTCCCTTCTCCGACTTACTGGCGCACCATGCAGAATCTGAAGGCGAATGCGCAGAACGCGGACGAAGCGACTGCCGCCCAGATGCTGGCCGTATCCATCATCATGGATTCGGAGGATGCCCACAGCATGGCCGACACCCAGCGGATCGAACGCGACAGCCAGAAACTGCAGCAGCAGACCGCCTTCAAGAATCTGATGAAAGATCCGAAGGCGATGGATCTGATGAAGGCGGGCAAGCATCACGAGCTGATGATCCTGCTGGCGGAAAAACAGGCAGAGGTCGATCATCAGTTCGACGACTATAAGCGGACGCCGAACCAGGTGAATGCGGATAAGCAGATCCTGGAGGACTACCTGCGCTCCACCACGGGTACGGCGAAGGCCGGCAACGTGGAACTGGAAGGCAAGAGCGCGCGGTACCGGGAGATGATCAAGCAGATCGAGCAGGCGCAGTCTCTGCTGGATCAGGGCATTCCTTTGACTGGTGAACAGAATAAGGCATTATGTACCGCGATCCGCAATTACAACGATAATGGGTCGAAGATCGCAGGCGGCAGAGCGTCTCTCAATCAGCACTATACGCAGAATATGACGGTCCTGAAGCAGTTGTCTCCCGTCAAGGAGTTCAACCAGTACTGCCGGGAGATCCAGGAAGCCCATCCCCGCACGCGGGAGACGAGACCGGAAAACTTCGTTCCCGGCCGTCTGAACGGTACGGTGAAGACCGCAGGCGAACTGAAGGATCACTACAAGAAGGAACTGCAGCACGGCTTTTCCGAGAATGCCGTCGCAGCGGTCTGCGCGATCAACAAGCTGTCTAAGGGCGACAAGTACTTTACGATCTCCCAGGCCCAGCTGCAGAAGGAAGTCAGCAAGATGCTGGAGCACGGTTCTGCCTTCCGCCGGGTGATGACCAACGGCGAGGAGAGAAAGAACATCCAGGCGCTCACCAACGGCGGCAACATGAACCAGGTGGCCAAGACCGTGCAGGAGTATTCCACAAAGCACGCCATCGGTTCTGCCCAGTGGCACATGAACCGAGCAGCCGGCGCGCTCTACCGGGGCAACCTCAACCGCTACAACGCGGAGACGAATCTGGCGATGGCTCTGGCGTCCTATCAGAAGGCGGCAGCTTCCAAGGATCCGTCCGTAATGCTGGATAACAAGTCCTTTGCCGCGGACGTGGATAAGATCCGCAGCAGCAAGGACTTCCAGACCATGGTGGACCGCTACGTGTCCGATCCCCAGTACCGCAGCCAGATCCAAAAAGGTCTGCAAAAAGAGAGCGGCAAGGCGCTGGAGACCGAGCTCAACAAGATCGCGCATCCCAAGGAAGCGCGCCAGCAGCCGGCACAGCCGCAGGCTTAAAACAGTTTTATCGGACGGCGGCTGCAGCATACTCGCTGCAGCCGTTTTCTTGTGCTATAATGTCTTGGTATCAAAGTATGCGGAGGAAAAACGATGAGAGAAACGAAACAGATCCGGCGCATCCGGGACATGGAAGCAAAGATGGACGAGGCGAAAGCGGTGCTGGAACGGTTCAGCGCGGCATTCCAGGACTACGTCCAGATCCAGGATGCGATGGCGGAACTGGAAGAGTATTATGCGGGCGACTGGATGAAGGATTACGAGGCGGACGAGGCCGGAAAACTGCCTGCGGATCTGAAGCGGGGCGTTCTGTCCGAGGACGCGCTGTTCGATCTGCTGGAGGAAAACCGTCTGGCGGCCTCCGACGTGCTCTACGCCTTCGCACAGCTGATGAGCCAGGGAGCGCTTTAAGGGAAAGGAACGCGTAACGCTATGTACGATACCATATTCGGGACGATCTTCTCCTCGATCAACAATATGATGACTGTGGTGCTTTGCCTTACCGCAGGCGTCGGTGCCGTCTGGTGCGGCATCTTATACAACCGCTATTCGAAAGAAAAGAAGAAGAAGGAGAAGGAAAAGCAGAAGCAGATCCTGAAGAACCGCATCCTTCTCTTTGCGATGATCTTTATCATGCTGGCGGCCATCCGGATCGCGATGCCTTACGCTGCAGCGTGGATCGGCACGAAACTGGCGGCGTAGAGCGGACATGAGGATATGGGCACATTTTAAAACCATAACGAGACACCGCTGGGCCGTACGAAGACTGTGTTTTAAGGTAGGCCTGTACTGGCAGGGGCTTACCCACGATCTCTCGAAATACAGTCCGCAGGAGTTCCTTCCGGGATGCCGCTACTACCAGGGCTTCCGCAGCCCCAACGACCAGGAGCGGCAGGAGACCGGCAGCAGCCGGGCCTGGATGCACCATAAGGGTCGCAACCGGCATCATTTCGAGTATTGGATCGATTATCCCCGGCGGGATGACCCCACCCAGACGACGGATGAAAAGCGGCGTTTTCAGGCGGTGGAGATGCCTCTGAAATACGTGGCGGAGATGTTCTGCGACCGGGTGGCGGCCTGCAAGATCTACCGGGGCAAAGACTATACGCCGGCGGATCCCCTCGCTTATCTGGAAAAGGGCAGAGGGTATGTCTTTATCCATCCGAAGACGCAGGAACTCATTACGCAGATGCTCACCGTGCTGCGGGATGAAGGGGAAGACGCGGCCTGCGCGTACGTAAAAAAACTGCTGCAGGATGAAAAATCGAATATTTCTGTGGAAGAAAGATCTTCTCTTTGATATAATACCGATTCGTGTGAATTCGTAGAAAGAGAAGGTCTTTTTATTTTTATGGAACCTATCAGACCCATGCTGTGGACCACCCTGAAGAACTATTCCGCCAAGGATCTTACTTCAGATCTGATCTCCGGCGTCATCGTAGCCGTTATCGCATTGCCTCTCTCCATCGCTCTGGCGCTGGCTTCCGGCGTCGGCCCGGAAGAGGGCCTTTATACCGCCATCATCGCGGGCTTCCTCATCTCCGCCTTCGGCGGCAGCAAGGTGCAGATCGCAGGCCCCACGGCGGCCTTTGCCACCATCGTAGCTGGCATCGTCGCCAATTCCGGCATGGAAGGGCTGATGATCGCCACCATCATGGCTGGGCTTTTGCTCATCCTGATGGGCGTGCTGCAGCTTGGAAAACTCATCCGCTTTATCCCCAGCACCATCACGATCGGTTTTACTGCCGGCATCGCCATTACGATCCTCATCGGCCAGCTGAAGGATTTCTTCGGCCTTACGTATCCGGCTGGCACCGTCACCATCGAGACCGTGGATAAGGTGAACGCGGTCGTTAAGAACTTCGGAACGCTCAACCCGGCGGCGCTGGGTGTCGGCGTGCTCAGTCTCGCCATCCTCATCTTCTGGCCGAGAGTATCCAAGAAGATCCCCGCATCCCTCATCGCGGTCCTGGTAGGCGCTCTCCTGGTCAAACTGGCGCATCTGCCGGTCAACACCATCGGCGACCTCTATACGGTAAGCAGCAAGCTGCCGACCCTGCACATCCATCCCATCTCCTTCGGGATGATCCGCGCCATGTTCCCCAATGCCGTCACCATCGCCATCCTGGCGGCCATCGAATCGCTGCTGTCCTGCGTCGTGGCGGACGGCATGACCGGCGACAAGCACCGTCCGGATACGGAACTCATCGCTCAGGGCATCGGCAACATCGGTTCCGCCTTGTTCGGCGGCATCCCGGCGACAGGCGCCATCGCGAGAACGGCGGCCAACATCAACAACGGCGGCAAGAGCCCCGTAGCCGGCATGGTGCATTCGATCGTGCTGCTCCTGGTGCTGGTGCTCTTAATGCCGTACGCGTCCTTCATCCCCATGCCCGTCATTGCGGCGGTGCTGTTCATCGTCGCATACAACATGTGCCAGTGGAGGCCCTTTGTCAGCATGGTGAAGACGGCGCCCAAGAGCGATATCATCGTTCTCATCATCACGTTCGTTCTCACCGTCGTGTTCGACCTCGTCGTGGCCATCGCCGTGGGACTGGGTCTTGCCTGCCTGCTCTTCATGAAGCGCATGAGCGAGGAGACGGACATCCGCAAGTGGGAAGACGCGCCCGAGGACGAGGAATCCGGTCTTCGCCGCATCCTGCCCCAGGTGAGCATCTACGAGATCGAGGGACCGCTGTTCTTCGGCAGCGTCGAAAAACTGTCCCAGATCACGGCCAAGGAAAAGACGAAGGCGCTGGTGCTGCGCATGCGGAGCGTAACGGCGTTGGATGCCACGGCGCTGGCTTCTCTGGAGAAGCTGTATGACCGCTGCATCGCCCAGGGGACGAAGGTCGTGTTCTCCCACGTCAATCCCCAGCCCATGAAGGTAATGGAGCACAGCCGGTTTACGGAAAAGGTGGGCAGAGAATACTTCTGCAGCCACATCGACGAAGCCATCGAGATGGCCGAAGCGATCGCCATGGAATAAGAGCACAGAAAGCGAAACGATAGCACAGGGAAACCTTCCCTGTGCTATAATATTATATTATGACAAAGGAGGACCGTTCATGAGCGACAGAACGCTGCTCATCATCATATTTCTGCTGGAACTGCTGGCGGTCTATAACCTGTACGACACGGTGTGGGTGATGCTGCTGCATCTGAGCAGCCGCGGCGTCAGCGCCAGCGGTACGATCGCGGAACTGAAGAAAGCCATGCGCCGGGACAGGGCCAGATTGTTCGTCCCCACGAACGGCAAGCTGGATTCCCGGGACATCGGCTGCGATTATCTCGTAGACCTGAGCTACGAGGCGGAAGGCGGGGAGACCGTCCACCTGAAGAACTACGTTATCCCGTCCATCATGAAACTGACGGCCGGCTCTGCCAGCCCGATCTATAAGGAAGGGCAGACGCTGCCCCTGAAGGTGAGCCGCAACATCCGGAAGATGGCCGTCGTGGATCTGCCCGAGGTGCGCGCCCGTCAGGTGAGCTGGCTGTGGCTCATCCTCTGGGTGGTCACCGTCCTCGTTCTCGGCTTTGTTATCGTTTCTCTCATCTCTGCGCTGTAGGCGCAGAAGAAAGGAAAAGGGTTATGAGTGACCCATCCAGGACCGCACTGAAAAAGCGGGTCTACAGCCAGCGCTACGTCTACCTGCTGCGATGCAAAGACGGCAGTCTGTACTGCGGCATCTCGACGGATCCCGAAGCGCGGCTGAAGCAGCACAACTACGGCGTCGGCGCGAAATATACCCGCAGCCACGGCCCCTGCACGCTGGTCTACACCGAGGGCCCCTATGAGTACGGGCATGCCCTCAGCCGCGAAGCGGCCATCAAAAAGATGACGAAGGATCAGAAGGAGCGTTTACTTGACACCACAAATAGGTAGTGTTACTATTTGTGATAATTCAACAAAGCGTGTTGAACTTTTTTTATTCTCTATCTCCCTGGAGGATCCATGAACACCCAGAAACTCAAAGGCTCACAGATCATTATCGAGACCCTCATCGAGCAGGGCGTTACCCATATTTTCGGATATCCCGGCGGCCAGGTGCTGCAGATCTACGATCAGCTGTATAAGAATTCGGAACGCATCACCCACGTGCTGACGGCCCACGAACAGGGCGCAGCGCACGCGGCGGACGGCTATGCCCGGGCGACCGGCAAAGTCGGTGTCGTTCTGGCGACTTCCGGCCCGGGCGCCACGAATCTGACGACGGGACTTGCCGCCGCCATGATGGATTCCGTTCCCGTGGTGGCGATCACCGGCAACGTGCCGACCTATTTCATCGGCAAGGACTCCTTCCAGGAGATCAACACCATCGGCATTACGATGCCGATCACGAAACACAATTTCTACGTGACTGACGTAACCAAGCTCGCGGAGACCATTCGTGAAGCCTTCCGCATCGCAAAATCCGGCCGTCCGGGACCGGTCCTCGTGGACATCCCCAGCGACGTGCAGGCCGCGGAAACGGATTTTACCAGGTGGTACGAAGTCCAGCCTTATCAGGAGGACCAGGCGCCGGAGAGCGAGATCTGGAAAGCCGTGGAGCTGATCAACGCGGCGAAGCGGCCCTACATCTACGTGGGCGGCGGCGCTGCCAGCCGGAACCTCGGAACGGCGATCATGGAGCTGGCGGACAAGATCGACGCCTGCATCGGCAGCACCTTTATGGGTCTTTCCTGCATTCCGGGAAGCTGCGGACGGTATCTGGGCATGCAGGGCATGCACGGCCGCTACGCCTCCACGAAGGCGAACTGGGAGGCGGATCTGATCATCGGCATCGGTGTGCGTTTCTCCGACCGGGCCACGGGCGACCAGAAAGCTTATCGGGACAGCAAAAAGATCATTCAGATCGATCCGGACTTTTCTGAGATCAACAAGAATATCAGCGTGGATGTGGGGCTCATCGGCGACATCGTGTTTGCGGTAAACCGCATCCTGAAGAATGTAAACAAGGCGGAACATCCGGAGTGGATGGCCCGCATCGAGACCTTCCGCAAGGAAGCGAAGGCGATCCGAGACCATGCGGAGGAGACGGCGGCGGATCCCTTCACCAGCATCAAACTGTTCGACGCCATCAACGAACTGAAGACCGACGATACGATCATTACGACGGACGTGGGGCAGCACCAGATGTGGGCGGGTCAGTTCCTGGAGTTCGAAAAGCCCCGGAAGTTCCTTTCCTCCGGCGGTCTGGGCGCCATGGGCTACGGCCTGGGCGCTGCCATCGGCGCGAATCTGGCCACGGGCGAAAAGACTGTGATGATCACGGGAGACGCCAGTTTCTCCATGAACCTCATCGAGCTGGCTACGGCGGTCTCCTATCAAACGCCCATCGTCATCGTCCTGCTCAACAACAATTCCCTGGGCATGGTGCGCCAGCTGCAGGCGGTGTACTGCGACAGCCGCTATTCCGCGACGCTGCCGAACCGCAAGACGGATTACTGCGCGGTGGCCAGGGGCTACGGCGTAAAGGCAGAGCGGGTCACCGATATCGAAAGCTTCGAAAAGGCCTTCGCAAAGGCCATGGCCAGCAAAGAGCCCTGCGTGATCGAAGCCATGATCGACACCTGGGAAATGGTGCTTCCCATGCTGCCCAACGGCGGTACGATCGACGACCTTATTACCGAGAAACATCAGAAGACGGAGTAGGAGGATGCCATGCGAAGCGTTGTAGCGATCTATGTGGAAAATAACTTCGGCGTCCTGACCAGAGTCGCCGGTCTGTTCATGAGAAAGGGCTTCAACATCGATACCCTGAGCGTCGGCGAGACCGAAGACCCCCGGTATTCCCGCATCACCGTCGTGTTCGACGGCGACGAGTACGGGCGGGGCTTTCTCATCAAGCAGGTGGGAAAACTCCACGAGGTCAAGAAGATCAAACTGATGGAGACCGACAACAACATCGAACGCGAGCACATGCTCGTCAAGGTGCGCAATACCACGGAGAGCCGGGCGGAGCTCAAGTCCGCCGCGGACCTCTACCATGCCAGCATCGTGGATTTCAACCCGGACGTCATCTGTGTGGAAGTTTCGGGTGAACCCAAGATCATGGAGGAATTCCTCAATAAGATGAAGCCTCTGGGCATCGTGGAGATGTGCCGCTCCGGCATCATCTGCATCGACTGCGCCGGCAATATCTTCGATGCGGTATAATGGCGCGGACCGTTATTCAACGCTCGTCAACACTTTGTTCGCTGCGCTCACGCGTTTGCGATTTCCTCGCTTTTGAATAACGGCTCCCCGCCAAATATATACTAACCATAAGATACTTAATGCTTTTATTACCAATGCTTTTATAACCAAGGAGAGTAAACATGCAGAGAATTTTCTATCAGCAGGACTGCAACCTGGACAAGCTCAAGGATAAGACAGTTGCGATCATCGGTTACGGTTCTCAGGGTCACGCCCATGCGTTAAACCTGATGGAATCCGGCATCAAGGTGATCGTCGGTCTTTACGAAGGCAGCAAGAGCTGGGAGAAGGCCGAACAGCAGGGCTGCACGGTCATGACCGCGGCAGACGCAGCTAAGAACGCCGATCTCATCATGATCCTCATCAACGATGAGAAGCAGGCGAAGCTGTACAAGGAGAGCATCGAGCCGTACCTGACCGAAGGCAAGACCCTGGCGTTTGCCCACGGCTTTAACATCCACTTCGGCTGCATCCGCCCGCCCAAGAACGTCAACGTTATCATGATCGCGCCGAAGGGCCCCGGCCACACCGTCCGCAGCGAATACCTGGCAGGCAAGGGCGTACCCGTGCTGGTAGCCGTTGAGCAGGATGCGACCGGCGATGCGCTGGACATCGCGCTGGCTTACGCCCTCGGTATCGGCGGCGCAAGAGCCGGCGCTCTGGAGACTACGTTCCGCACCGAGACCGAGACAGACCTCTTCGGCGAACAGGCTGTTCTGTGCGGCGGCGTCTGCGCGCTGATGCAGGCAGGCTTCGAGACCCTCACCGAAGCGGGCTACGACGCCAGAAACGCTTACTTCGAATGCATCCACGAGATGAAGCTCATCGTCGACCTGATCTATCAGTCCGGCTTTGAGGGCATGCGCTACTCCGTTTCCAATACCGCTGAATACGGCGACTACACCAGAGGCCCCGTCATCATCGGCCCCGAAGTAAAGCAGAACATGAAGAAGATCCTCAGGGACATCCAGGACGGCTCCTTCGCCAAGGAATTCCTGCTGGAGATGGGTGCCGGCGACCAGGTCCACTTCAACGCGCTGCGCAAGCTGGCTTCTGAACATCCCTGCGAAGTCGTGGGCAAGGAAGTCCGCGCCATGTACAGCTGGAGCGACGAAGACAAGCTGGTGAACAACTAGTTTTAACAGGAGTTAGCTATGATTAAAGAAACGATCGTTGACGGTTTCCAGAATGCGCCTCACCGCAGCCTTTACCATGCCCTGGGCATGACGAAGGAAGAGCAGGCGAGACCGCTCATCGGCATCGTCAGCTCCTATAACGAGATCGTGCCGGGTCACATGAACCTGGACAAGATCGTGGATGCCGTAAAGCTCGGCGTCGCCATGGCAGGAGGCACGCCCATCGTGTTCCCGGCCATCGCGGTCTGCGACGGCATTGCCATGGGTCACACGGGGATGAAATACTCCCTCATCACCCGGGAAATGATCGCGGACTCCACGGAAGCCATGACCCTGGCCCACGGATTCGACGGCCTGGTGATGGTCCCCAACTGCGACAAGAACGTGCCGGGTCTGCTGATGGCCGCGGCCAGACTGAACATCCCTGCGATCTTCGTGTCCGGCGGCCCCATGCTGGCAGGACGCATCGACGGCAAGAAGACGTCTCTTTCCAGCATGTTCGAGGCGGTCGGCGCCTATACGGCGGGCAAGATCGACGACGAGAAGCTCGAGGATTACTGTCTGCACACCTGCCCGACCTGCGGCAGCTGCTCCGGCATGTACACCGCGAACTCCATGAACTGCCTTACGGAAGTGCTGGGCATGGGTCTTCCCGGCAACGGCACTATCCCTGCGGTCTACTCCGCCCGCATCGAGCTGGCGAAGCACGCGGGCATGCAGATCATGGAACTGGTCAAGAAGAACATCAAGCCCCGGGACATCATGACCCCGGCAGCGTTCCGCAACGCGCTGACGGCCGACATGGCCATCGGATACTCCTCCAACTCCATGCTGCACCTGCCAGCCATCGCCAACGAGTGCGGCATCGCCATCGATCTGGACATGGCCAACGAGATCTCCGAGAAGACGCCGAACATCTGCCATCTGGCACCGGCTGGCCGCACTTATATCGAAGATCTGAACGAAGCCGGCGGCATTCCTGCCGTGCTTAAGGAACTGGAGGGTCTGGGCCTTCTGGATACCTCCGTGATGACCTGCACCGGCAAAACGCTGGGCGAGAACCTGGAAGGCGCCGTAAACCGGGACGAACAGGTGGTCCGCAAGCCGGAGAATGCTTTTAGCAAGACCGGCGGCCTGGCGATCCTGCGGGGCAATCTTGCTCCCGACGGCTGCGTCGTAAAGCGCTCCGCCGTTGACCCGGCCATGCTGGTCCACGAAGGTCCGGCCAAGTGCTTCGATTCCGAGGAAGAGGCCATCGCGGCCATCTACGGCGGAAAGATCGAGGCAGGGGATGTGGTGGTCATCCGCTACGAAGGTCCCTCCGGCGGCCCGGGCATGCGGGAGATGCTGTCTCCGACCTCTGCCATCGTCGGCATGGGTCTGGGCACTTCCTGCGCGCTCATCACCGACGGCCGGTTCTCCGGTGCCACGAGAGGCGCCTCCATCGGCCACGTATCTCCGGAGGCGGCGAGAGGCGGTTTGATCGCTTACGTTAAAGATGGCGACATGATCTCCATCAACATTCCGGAATATAAGATCGAGCTGAAGGTCTCTGACGAGGAGATCGCAGAACGCAAGGCGTCGATGACCCTGAAGAAGAAAGAGGGCATCAAGGGCGCGCTGGCGCGCTACGCCTCCATGGTGAGCTCCGCAGACAAGGGCGCCGTGGTGAATCAGTTCGTAGACTAGTTTATTTTCAGCATTACCGGCCCGCGCCGCATTTTCAGCGGTGCGGGCTCTTTTCGCAGGAGATCATTATGGATTGGCAGGAGAAAAAGATCCTGGCGGCGAGGCTGCGGGGACTGAGCGTCTTCCGCGGCGTGCTGGAGCATGGCGCTCCCATGGGCGTGCTGGCGGAATTGCTGGACAGCGAGGCATCCTATGCGCAGCTGGAGCTGCTGGGCAGGTTCTGTTATGCGCTCTCTCCCTGGGAGGGCGATTTCAGCCGATTTCTGAGGGAAAAAGTCTTCGAGGATGAGAATCCCGTCATCCGGGCAAAAGCCGCCGGAAAAACGGTCTCAGAGGCCTTAGAAGCGAACTGCAGGGCAGACCTGGACCTGTTCTCCATGCTCAGCCGGCTCGCCCCGGAGGATCTGTGCCCGGAATACGAGGATCTGCGGCCTGTGTTTGCTTCCTCGCCGGTGGATTTCCCCGCCGAGTATGAAGCGCGGCTGGCGGAAGTCTCGAAGTACGGCTACGGCGTGTTTGCCGGCGCCGGCATGCTCCGCCTGGACGAGACCGGGACGATCGTTCCGGTGGAATCGCCGGATGCCATTACGCTGGACCGCTTCGTGGGCTACGAATACGAGCGGGGCAGGGTGATGGACAACACGAAGGCTCTGCTGGCAGGAAAACCCGCCGCCAACATGCTGCTGTACGGCGACGCGGGCACCGGCAAGTCCTCCACGGTGAAGGCCGTAGCGAACGCGCTGCGGGGTGAGGGACTGCGCCTGATCGAGCTGCGCAAGGACCAGCTGTTGAATCTGTCCTCCGTGATGGGCCGGATCGCGGGAAATCCTCTGAAGTTTATCATCTTTATCGATGACCTGTCTTTTAATAAGAACGACAGCGAGTTCTCCATGCTGAAAGCGGCGCTGGAAGGGTCTGCGTCGGTGAAGGCCGACAATGCCGTCATCTATGCCACCAGCAACCGCCGGCATATCGTCAAGGAGAGCTTTGCGGACCGCTCTGCCGCCATGGACGACGTGCACATCAACGACACCATGCAGGAGCTGATGAGCCTCTCGGACCGCTTCGGCGAGACGGTGTATTTCCAGAAGCCCAACAAGCAGCTGTATCTGCAGATCGTAAAGGATCTGGCGGCGCGGGCCGGTCTGGACGTGCCGGAAGCAGAACTCGCACAGCAGGCGGAAGCCTATGCGCTGAAAAAGGGCAGCCGTTCCGCCCGGGCTGCGGAGCAGTTCGTAGACTCACTGCGGTAGAGCGCAGTTTCTGCCGGAGGACTTCATGAGCGAACGCAGACAGGGTATCCTGGCCGGGGTGTTGAGCAATATCATATGGGGCGTGCTGCCCATCTACTGGCACGCCCTGCGTCCCATCGATTCCAGGGTCATCATCTTCTACCGGATCTTTTTGTGTGCGGTCTCCAGCTATGTGGTCGCTCGGACGAAATACAGCAGGGAAGAACTGTTTGCACCCATGAAGGACCGCAAACTGCTGCTGAAGTTTCTGCTGGCCGGGGTGCTCATCACGGTCAACTGGTCGCTGTATATTTGGGCGGTGAACGCCAACCATGTGATCGAGACATCCATCGGCTATTACATCGAGCCGGTGGTCGTCTGCTGCTTCGGCGTACTGTTTTTCGGTGACCGTCTCAGCAAATACAAAGGCATTGCGCTGGCTTTTGCTGCAGCAGGCATTGCGGTCATCGTGCTGTATTACCAGCGCATTCCGTTGATCTCACTGGCTTTGGCGCTTTCGTTCTCCCTATACGGAGCAGCGAAGAAAGGGCTGTCGCAGCCGCCGGTCCTGTCGCTGTTTTACGAAACAATATTTCTGTCACCCATCGCTCTCGGGGTCATCCTGTACCTGGAAGGAACGGGACAGGGGGCTTTCGCGGCCGCATCGGACGCGCCCTGGAAGCTGCTGCTCCTCGTGTTCGCCGGCATCCTGACGGCAACGCCGCTGATGCTGTTCGCGGAATCCGCCAATAAGGCAGGATTGTTTGCCACCGGTCTGTGCGGCTATATTTCTCCAACGATCTCGCTGGTCTTAAGCATCTTTTTGTTCCGCGAACCCTTCGAACCAGTGCAGGCTGCTGCCTTTGCAGTCATCTGGATCGGGCTCGGCTTCTTTACCTATGGGGAATTGAAAGAATAGGGATACATTGCGGTCCGGCCGACACAGAAGACCGCGTGGTCTTTCGCAGCGGCAGGGCTGCTGTAGATCTCACAAAATCATCGCTCTCCTTGGCGATCGAAACCCCGCATTGCGGGGTTTTTTCTTGGGGATAAAATGTGGGTTGAACATTTGTTCTTTTTATGATAACCTGAATGCGTAAGAGGTACCCGAGGGAAAGGAGCGCCCCATGCCATTCGATTTCAAGAAGGAATATAAAGAACTTTATCTGCCGAAGGAAAAACCGGCTATCGTAACGGTGCCCGCCATGCATTTTATCGCAGTCCGGGGCAAGGGCGACCCAAACGAGCCCGGCGGCGCTTATCAGGATGCGGTCGGGGTTCTTTATGCTGTCGCATATACGATAAAGATGAGCAAGAAGGGCGGCCGCCGCATCGAAGGCTACTTCGATTATGTCGTGCCCCCGTTGGAAGGGTTCTGGCAGCAGGCGGGCGTGCAAGGCGTGGACTATACCCGCAAGGAGGATTTCGAATGGATCTCCTGCATCCGGCTGCCGGATTTCGTTACCCGTGAGGATCTCAACTGGGCCGCGGAAGAAGCGGCACGAAAGAAGAAGATCGACACGTCCGCTGCGGAATTTCTGACCCTGGAGGAAGGTCTGTGCGTGCAGTGCCTGCACGTCGGTCCTTACGACACGGAGCCGGCCACGGTGGAGAATATGCATTTATTTGCAGACAAGCAGGGGTTCGAACCCGACTTTTCCGATGGGCGGCGTCACCACGAGATCTATTTGAGCGATCCCAGAAAGGCGGCGCCGGAGAAGTGGAAGACCGTCATCCGGCATCCGGTGAGGAAGCGTTAAGTCTAATTTGATCTCTAAAGCAAAAAGACTTAGAAAACATAAGACAGTTCTACATATTTTAGCGAAATGACTTAGAATTCTTTCAAAATCTAAGTCATTTTAATATATTTATGCAGTTGGCTTAAAAATCTAAGACACGAATCTAAATTTAAAGAATTGTCATAGAGCATATTTCGCCGCACTTCTTTATGCTGCCGAATTTCGTAAAATATTGAAATACGTTCTTGACTCTCACGTTACGTCATAGTGTATAAAAGAAGCAGGAGGTACGGAAACGATGCTTACGGTTCATGAAGTCAGCGAACTGGCCGGGGTCAGCGTCCGGACGCTGCACCATTACGATGCGGTCGGCCTGCTGAAGCCAACGTACGTGACCCAGGCAGGATATCGGTTATATGACGATGCGGCGATAAAGCGGCTGCAGACGATCCTGTTTTTCCGGGAACTGCAGTTCTCTCTGAAGGAGATCCGGACGATCCTGGACGATCCCGGGTTCGATCAGAAGGAAGCGCTGCGCCAGCAGATCCGGCTATTGGAACTGCAGAAAGAACGCATCGGCCGTTTGATCTCTTATGCACAGAAACAGATGGAAGAGGAGGACACAGACATGGATTTCGACACATTCGACAGAGAAGAACTCGATCGTTATAAAGAAGAGGTAAAGCAGAGATGGGGCGGTACGGAAGCCTACCGGGAATCTGAGGAAAAGGCGGCAGCCGGCGTACAGCCGGATGCGGAAGGGCTGCTGGCGATCTTCCGCGAACTCGGCGCCATGAAGGATCGGCAGCCGGAAGACCGTTCCGTACAGGAGAAAGTAAAAGAACTGCAGGACCACATCTCGCAGCACTTTTACACCTGCACGAAGGAGATCCTGAAGGGGCTCGGCGAGATGTACGCAGAAGACGAACGGTTCCGCCGCAACATCGATCGGGCAGGCGGGGATGGCACAGCCATGTTCGCCCGGGAGGCCATCCGGATCTATTGCAGCAGGAACTGAACCGGGTCATTCCCGGAAAGCACAACAAAAGAGCGGGGCAGACCCCGCTCTTTTGCATCGTATGGATTCCTGATTACAGGCCCAGTTCTTCCTTCAGTCTGGCGAGCTCGTCGTCTACGGACGCGGTCATGCCGGCCTGATACTTAGCTTCGATGGCAGCTGCTTCGTCAACGGGTTCCGCTTCCAGCTCGGCCTTCGCGTTGGCGATGTCCAGCATCTTGTCTGCCTTCTGTTCCATCTTCTCGAATTCGCCCATGACCTTGTCGAACTTGTCGGCGGTGCCGGTGTACTTGTTGACGGTCTCCTGGGTGTTGGCGATGGATACCTTTGCCTTGATGGCCTGCTTCTTGGCTTCCAGCTGGGCGATGTCTGCGGTGAGCTTGTCGTGCAGCTGTCTCATCTTGGTGGCATTCTCGTGGGCGACTGCATAGGCGGTCTCAAGGGAAGCGCCTACGGTCTCGAGGTTCTGCTTCTTCGCGAGGAAGATCTTGGCATCGCCTTCGTTGCCGGCCTGCAGCGCCTGGATGGCCAGACCCTGGTACTTGGCGATCTCTGCCTTGTTTTCGTCGAGCATTCTCTTCGCTCTGGTCTCCTCTGCCATCACGGCAGCGGTCTCCTGCTTAACGTCAGCCAGATCCTTTCTGGCCTTGACCAAGTACTGGTCGATCATCTTTGCGGGATCTTCTGCTTTGTCCAGCAGTGCGTTGATGTTTGCGCCGAGAATGTCAGCGAATCTGGATAACATGCTCATTTTGGTTTTCCTCCTTTAATTATCGTTGTTGTAAATATTGGAATCATATTTTTTAGCGAGTTCCTCCGCCTTTTGGGTGGTCTCGGTATCGCCGAAGGTCTCGAGCGGGGTGTTGAGGATCTCTTTGTCCCGTTCATCCTGCTCCTTCTTGTTTTTCGCCCGCATGCGCAGCAGGGCGATGACCGCAAGCACGATGAGGACGATGCCTGCCGTGATGGTGGGATAGTACCAGGCCGGTCTCGTGACCTTCATGATCGCTGCGCCCGCTTCCTGGAACACCGCGCCGAAATATTCGGAATTATCCTTGGAACTGTCGTAGTAATACCGGTCGAAATAGTCCATCAGGATCTCGCCGGCTTCCTCGTCGATGACGGACTGTGCTTGGATGCCTGCAGTGTAGTACACGGTGTATTCGCCGTCATAGTACTCGTGGAAGATGACCAGCAGATGAGCTTCGTCGATCTGTCCGTTGGCTGCCGTAAACAGCTCGTCGTAGGTGGCATCCGCGAAGTTGATGAAGTCGTTGGACTTCGGGCTGGTCTCGCCGTCCACCGTATCCGTCAGGTACAGATAGGGCATAACGCCGGTCGCGTCGTAGAAGCTCTTCATGCCGTTTTCCACGGTGCTCTTCTTGGTGATCCATCCGAGCTCGTCGGTATAATAGCCGTTCTTGACGGTGACCGCGTTGGCCGGCAGCGGTTCTCTCTGGGTCGTCGAGTAGGTGATGTCGTTCGAACTGCTCTGGTTCTGCTCGCCGTACAGTCCTGCCCACAGGCCGCCGAATACGACCGCCATGACGGTGAGGATGACGATGATGAGGATGAACGAGTACAGGCACCCGATGTTGATCCGCGGACCGCCCGTGTAGCCTTTATATCCCTTACGGTAGGGCTCGTTCTGCTGGTTTCCGTAATTGCCGGTATTTGTATTGTACTGTCCGTAGGAGCTGCTCGGCCGGCTCGTATTCATGAAGATGATGGGCCTTACCGGGCGGGGCGTGCCGCCGCTGCTGAACGGACTGCTGTGATAATTGCCGAAACTGTTGCTCGTGGGGCGGCTGTGATTAAACGTACTGGACGATTTTCCTCCCGAAAAGCTTCCGAAGGAACGGCTGCCGCTGCTGAAGCTGCGCCCGCCGCCGCCGGACGATCTCATCCCGGAACTTCTGGATCCTCCGAACCCGCCGCCGCGGCTTCCCCCGGAGAATCCACCTGAGCTTCTGCCCATGATCCTGATACCTCCTTGTGTCGTTTCAGTGTTGTTTATATAATCATAGCACAAACTCTTGTGTAATTGTGGTATAATTTCCTTCGTTTGATGAGATAATCATAGCATAAGGATATGACATGGATTGGACAGAAAGATTACAAGATTATTGCAAATTGCATAGCGGATTCCTGATGGGCCTGGACATCGGTTCCACGACGGCGAAGATCGTCGTGGTGGAAGACGGGAAGATCCTGTTTTCAAAATATGAGAGACACTTTTCCCAGGTGCGTCAGAAGGCCGTAGAACTTACCCAGGAGGCGGAAAGCTTCCTGAAGGGCAGAACGTTTACCGCATCCATCTCCGGCAGCGCGGGACTGGGCCTCGCCAAAGCGGCCGGCCTTCCTTTCGTGCAGGAAGTATTCGCCACCGGCCAGGTGGTGGAAGTGCTGGAGCCCGCGACGGATGTCGTGGTGGAACTGGGCGGGGAAGATGCGAAGGTCATCTTCTTCCGGGGCGGCATGGACGAACGCATGAACGGCAGCTGCGCCGGCGGCACCGGCGCCTTCATCGACCAGATGGCGACGCTGCTCAACGTTTCCGTGGAACAGCTGGACGAACTGGCGTTAAAGCACGAACGCATCTATCCCATCGCCAGCCGCTGCGGCGTGTTCGCGAAATCCGACATCCAGCCGCTGCTCAACCAGGGCGCGAAGAAAGAGGATATCGCGGCATCCGTCTATCAGGCGGTGGTGGACCAGACCATCGCGGGACTGGCACAGGGCCGGCGCATCGAGGGACACGTCATGTTCCTGGGCGGGCCTCTGTTCTATTGCCAGGGCCTGCGTGACCGCTTCCAGCAGACCTTAAAGCTGTCGGACGAAGACGCCGTATTCCCGGAATACGGACGTTTTGCCGTGGCATTGGGCGCCGCGTTCTACGGAACGGGCCAGGATGCCAGATATACGTATGAACAGTGGCTCTCCGCCCTGGAAAACGCTGCAAGCGTTTCCACCAAGACGGAACACGCGCAGCCTCTGTTCGAAGACGAAGCGGAATATGCGGCCTTCCTGGAGCGCCACAGCCGGGCGAAGGTCCCGGCAAGAGATCTGGAAGGGTATACCGGCAAGGCGTACCTGGGCATCGACTGCGGCAGCACTACGACGAAACTGGTGCTCATCGATCCCGAAGGAACCATCCTGTACTCCTACTACGGCAACAACAAGGGTAACCCGGTGGACGTGGTGCGGGAGCATCTGGGGGTCATCTATGAAAAGGCCGATGCCGGGCTCACCATCGCAGGTTCCGCCGTCACCGGCTACGGGGAGGAACTCATCCAGCGCGCCTTCCATCTGGACGGCGGCCTGGTGGAGACCATGGCGCACTACAGCGCGGCCCGGTTCTTCAATCCCGACGTGGATTTCATCATGGACATCGGCGGACAGGACATGAAGTGCCTTTCCATCCGCAACGATTCCATCGATTCCATCATACTGAACGAAGCCTGCAGCTCCGGCTGCGGCAGCTTTATCGAGACCTTTGCGAGAGCCCTGGGATACCCGATCGCGGAATTCGCGAAGCTGGGTCTGTTCTCCCGCAACCCCGTGGATCTGGGCAGCCGCTGTACGGTGTTCATGAACAGCTCCGTCAAGCAGGCTCAGAAAGACGGCGCCGACGTGACGGACATCTCCGCAGGTCTCTCCATGAGCATCGTCAAGAACGCGCTGTTCAAGGTGCTCCGGGTGCAGTCCGCCAAGGATCTGGGCGAGCACATCGTCGTCCAGGGCGGCACCTTCCTCAACGATGCGGTGCTGCGCTCCTTCGAGCGGGAGCTGGGCGCGGAGGTCACGCGGCCTGCCATCGCCGGCCTGATGGGTGCCTTCGGCGCGGCGCTTTTTGCCAAGAAACTTAATGTCGAAACCTCCTCCACGGTAAGCGCGGAAGAGCTAAAAACGTTCACCCATACCTCGGAAACGGTCACCTGCAACGGCTGCACGAACCACTGTCCGCTCACGATCAACACCTTCTTCGGCGATGAGAAATACGTCTCCGGCAACAAGTGCGAACGGGGTGGTCTGCTGGCGCTGGGCAAGAAGCCCGAGACCGCGGCCAAGCTGCCGAACCTGTACCGGTATAAAAGAGAAAAGCTCTTAAAACTGAAAGCGGACAGGGGAGAAGGCCCCTATACCATCGGCATTCCCATGTCCCTGGGCGTCTTCGAACTGGCGCCCATGTGGCATACCATTTTCCGCAAACTGGGCTTTAAGGTCGAGATGACGGGCTTTTCCGACAAACGGATCTATACGAAGGGTCAATACACCATTCCCTCCGATACGGCATGCTATCCGGCCAAGCTGATGCACGGCCACGTGGAGAGCCTGCTGGAGAAGGGTGTGGATGCGGTGTTCTATCCCTGCCTTACGTATAATTACCACGAGAGCAACGCCACGGACAATTTCTACAACTGCCCGGTCGTGGCCTATTACAGCGAAGTCCTGAACGGCAACATGGACAGCCTGCATCAGGACGGTGTCAAATTCCTGTATCCCTATCTGGCGGTCAACGACAAGAAGCAGCTGGCCAAGGGTCTCTGCGAATGCCTCAACGAAGCGTTCGGCGGCTTTGCGCTGTCGGCAGTGGAAGGCGCTGTCGAAGCGGGTCACAAGGCCTACGAGGACTGGATGACGGATGTGCGGGAAGAGGGCGGCAAAGCCCTGGCCTGGGCCCGTCAGAACGGCAAGCGCATCATGGTGCTGGCCGGACGGCCCTACCACGTGGACAGCGGCATCTGCCAGGGCATGGACCAGCTGATCGAATCCCTGGGTTTCGTCATCGTGTCTGAGGACTGTGTGTCCAACCTGGTGACCCCGCAGAAAGTCAACGTGCTCAACCAGTGGGTGTACCACGCCAGACTGTATAACGCGGCGAAGTACGTGGGCCTGCACGACGACTGCCAGCTGGTGCAGCTGGTATCGTTCGGCTGCGGTCTGGATGCCATTACGACGGACGAAGTCCGCGCCATTCTGGAACGCTACGGAAAGCTGTATACGCAGATCAAGATAGACGAGATCAACAATCTGGGCGCTGCCAAGATCCGGCTCCGCAGCCTGGTCGGCGCGCTGGAGGAGAGAGAAGCGAAATGGAGATAGGATGCACAAGCTGCGCGGGCTGCGGCCTGGAGAGCTGCAGCGGCTGCGAAGAAGATAAGAAATATATCGAGACCGAAAAGAGGGAGATCGAAACGCCGGATAACCGGGTCATCTTCACCAAAGAGATGAAGAAGACCTACACGCTGCTGGCGCCCACGATGCTCCCCATGCATTTCCGTCTGTTCCAGGAAGTGTTCCGCAAGAACGGCTACAACATGGAACTGCTGGAAAACGAGGGCCGCAAGGCGGTGGACTGCGGGGTCAAATACGTGCACAACGACGCCTGCTATCCGTCGATCTGCGTTATCGGCCAGTTTATCGACGCGCTGCAGAGCGGTAAATACGACGTCAACAAGGTGGCCGTCATCTACATGCAGACCGGCGGCGGCTGCCGTGCGTCCAACTACGTGTCCCTGATGCGCAAGGCCTTCGCGAGAGCCGGTTTCTCCCAGGTGCCCATCGTGACGATCAACATCGCAGGTCTGGAAAAGCACCCCGGCTTTAAGGTGACCGTGCCCATGTACCGGGATCTGCTCAACTGCTGTCTGTACGCGGATCTGATGATGACCCTGAGAAACCAGTGCCGGGTGAGAGAGGTAAAGAAAGGGCAGACGGATGCCCTTTGCGATCACTGGGTAAAGAAGCTCGGCAAGGAGATCTGGGACGGCAAGATGAAATACAGCCGCGTCAAGGAGAACATGCGGCGGATGGCGGCGGATTTCGCCCTCATCGAGAGAAAGCCCGAGCAGCCGGTGCGCGTCGGCATCGTCGGCGAGATCTACGTAAAGTATTCGCCTCTGGGCAACAACTACCTGGAGGAATTCCTGTATAAAGAAGGCGCGGAAGCCGTCGTTCCGGGACTGCTGGACTTCATGTACTACTGCGTCTACAACAACCGCCTGGACTTCGAACTCTACGGCATGCGCAGCGATTCCAGGCTCATCTGGAAGATCGTCTGCAATTACTTCGAAAAGAAGAAGAACGACCTGAACGAGATCATCCGCGAACGGGGCGTGTTCTACGGCTTTTCCAGCTACGCCCACCTGCTGGAACTGGCGAAGGAAAAGCACTGCGTGGGCATGGGCATGAAGATGGGCGAGGGATGGCTGCTCACCTCGGAGATGCTGGAACTCTGCGAGATGGGCGTTTCCAACATCGTCTGCTGCCAGCCTTTCGGCTGCCTGCCCAACCACATCGTCGGCAAGGGGATGATGCGGCCGATCAAGGCGCGCTATCCGGAGGCGAACATCGTCGCGATCGACTTTGACCCGGGCGCATCCCGCATCAATCAGGAAAACCGTCTGAAGCTCATGATGAGCAATGCGAGAAAGTGATTTTGCAGAGGGCAGCCTGTGCCTTTGCGGGCACGCTCTCGCTACCGGGGGCCCCTCCCAGCGGTACTAAGCTCTGTCTTCGCCTGCGGCTCGCCAATCGCTAAGTACCGGGTTCCCCGAGTACCCACGCCAGGCACAGGCTGCCATCGAAAATCGATCTAAGGAGAATAGATATGACATCCAGACAGGAACAGATCGTAAAGAACGTAGACAAGTACAGACAGGACATTTTAGATGCGGAACGCTGGATCTGGAAGCATCCGGAAGTGGGGTATACGGAATGGCAGACGAACGCCTATCTGCTGGAGAAATTCCGCTCCTACGGATACGATCCCGTGGAAGCGGGGGATATCCCCGGATTCTATGTGGACATCGACACCGGAAGACCCGGTCCCTGCCTGGCCATCATGGGCGAACTGGATGCCCTGGACATCGCGAACCACCCCGAATCCGTCAACGGCATGACGCACTGCTGCGGTCACAACTGCCAGTGCGCGGAAATGGTCGGCATCGCCGCGGCGCTCTCCGAGCCCGGCGCTCTGGACGGCCTGTCCGGGAAGATCCGCCTGCTCCTGGTCCCCGCCGAGGAGATGATCCAATTGGAATTCCGCAAGGGACTCATCGACGAAGGGAAGATCCAATACCTGGGCGGAAAGCCGGAATTCATGCGCCGGGGCTATTTCGACGGCGTGGATCTGGCGCTGATGGTCCATACGGATAACAACAACGATTACGACTTTACGTGCCAGGACGGCTTTAACGGCATCATCGCCAAGATCATTACCTATAAGGGCAGAAGCAGCCATGCGGGCGGGTCCCCGGAGGACGGCATCAATGCCCAGTATGCGGCGACTTTAGGCCTGGACGGCTGCAACGCGCTGCGTGAGACCTTCCGCGACCAGGACCGCATCCGTTTCCATCCGATCCTGAAAGGGGTCAAGAGCGCGGTCAACATCATCCCCGACGAGATGCGCATCGAAAGCTATACCCGCGGCAAGGGGCTGGATGCCTACGTGAACGCCAACCGGAAGCTCAACTGGGCTCTGGCTGCCGGCGCCGTCGCCATGGGCGCGCAGCTGCACATCTGCGACATGCCGGGCTATGCGACGGAATATCACGACCACATGTTTATGGATCTGTGTCAGAAGTGCTGCGAGGATCTGTCTGGCAAGGAAAAGGTGAAGTTCGATCACAACGCCTGGAGCACCGGCTCTTCGGACTTCGGCGATCTGACGATGGTGATGCCCGGCGTGCAGTTCTACGCCAACGGCCACACCGGATTGGGCCACGGCATCGATTTCTGCGTGGCGGACCCGGAACGGGCCTGCGTGAACCCGGCAAAGGCGGAACTCTTTATCGCAGACGCCTTGCTGACGGACGGCGCCGCGAAGGCGAAGGAGATCCTGGCGCAGTATAAGCCTGCGTTCGGAAGCATCCGGGAATACCTGGATTTCATCGACAGCCTGTACATGGATAAAGATGTGATAAAATACACCGAGAAAGGAATCGAGATCGAACTGCCCAATGCTTAAGTGGATCAAAAAACTGTACGACAAATTTTTTCACCAGCTCCTCCGGTTCGGCATCGTCGGCTGCACCGTAACGGCGCTGGACTTCATCATGCTGCACCTCTTCGTGGAGCGGGTGGAGATCTGGTATCTGGCAGCTGCTGCGCTGGCCTTCACCATCTCCACCATCATCAACTACATCCTGTCCATGACCTTCGTGTTCAAGGGCAGGGAAGGCCGGAACAAGAAAGAGGAGTTCATCGTGTTTGCGATCCTCAATCTCATCGGCCTCGGTCTGACGACACTGCTGATGTGGCTGCTGGTGGATAAGGCGGGTCTGTACTACATGTTCGCCAAGGTCATCACCTCCGCCACCGTCATGTTCTGGAGCTTTTTCTCCCGCAAAATATTCCTGGAGCAGCGTTGACTTTTACCCAGAAAAGTCCATAATGAAATTGTGCCTCGGTCTGTTCGGGCCGGGGCGATTTTTATAAGATAAAGGAGCTGATACCGGCGATGAAAGAAGACCAGAAGCGCATGCCTTTATACGAGGCTATCCTGGAATATAACGAGAAAAGTCCTGCGTTTTTCCACATTCCCGGGCACCGCTACGAGCGGGGCATCAACGAGACGTGGCGGGAGAAAGTCGGAGACGAGATCTTTAAGTTCGATCTTTCCGAAACGCCTCTCACCGACGACCTGCACCATGCCAGCGGTCCCATCAAAGAAGCCGAGCAGCTCGCTGCCGAGCTTTGGGGTGCGGATTATACGCATTTTTTAGTAAACGGAAGCACCTGCGGCAACCAGGCTATGGTGGTCACCGCTTCCCACGGCGGCGCTAAGATCGCCATTCCCCGAAACGCCCACAAATCCGTGCTGATGGGACTCATCATCGGCGGCGGCAAGCCGGTCTATATCATGCCTCAGATCGAACCGGAATGGGGCCTCCACGGAGGCATCACGCCGGGTCAGGTGGAGGAGATGTTCCGTCAGAACCCGGACTGCAAGGGCGTTCTGGTCGTTTCCCCGACCTATTACGGCATTACCAGCGATCTGGAAGGGATCGCCCGGGTCTGCCATGCCCACGACGCCATCCTGATGGTGGACGAGGCCCACGGCGCACACTGTTACTTCTCCGACAAACTGCCCAAGGGCGCGATCGAGCAGGGCGCGGACATGGCGGTGCAGAGCATCCATAAGGTAACGGGTTCTCTTACCCAGAGCTCCATGATCCATATCAAATCCGATCTGGTCACAAAGAATCTGCTGGAGGCCAACCTTACGCTGGTGCAGAGCACGTCGCCGTCCTATATCTTGATGACCTCTCTGGACTGTGCCCGCCAGCACATGGCGCTGCACGGCGCGGAGATGATCGACCGGGCGGTGGAACTGTCCGATGACGCCAGAGAGCGGATCAACCGCATCCCCGGCCTTTCCTGCGCAGGCAAGGAACTCATAGGCCGAGCCGGGATCCATAACCTGGATACCACGCGGCTCATCATCTCGGCGGACGATATCGGCATCACCGGATTCGAACTGAAGAAAATGCTGTTCGACGAATACGACGTCGAAGTGGAACTTCCGGACTACCGCAACGTGGTGGCGATCGTCACCTACGCCAACGAGCAGGAGGAGATCGATAAACTGGTAGCTGCGCTGGAGGACATCTCCCGCCGGTTTGCGCCGGAAGGGGAGCCTCTGCCCCCGGGCGAGAAGCTGCCGCCCCAGCCGGACTATGTGCTGAGCCCGAGAGCCGCCTATTTCCTCGAACGGGAAAGAGTGCCCTGGGTGGAGACCAGAGGCCGCATCGTCGCCGAGATGATCGCGCCGTATCCGCCGGGCATTCCCGTCATCTATCAGGGCGAGCGCATGAGCGCCGAAGTCTGGGACTACATCGAAGCCTTCCGCCAGAGGAACGGCCACATCCACGGACCTTCGGACCCGACGCTGTCCACGCTGCTGGTCATCAAGGAATAAATTTACAGCCGTCCGAGAGGGCGGCTTTTTCTGTGGGAAAGATATGCCGGGATAAGTTATAATATACATGTATTTTAATCATGGAGGATTACGAGTCATGGCTGAAAAGACGAAAGCAAATATCGGATTCGAAAAACAGTTGTGGGATGCTGCCTGCGTCCTGTGGGGACATATTCCCGCAGCGGAATACAGGAAGGTTATCATCGGGCTTATTTTCCTGCGCTATATATCCGCGGCTTTTGATAGGAGATATCAGGAGCTCATTGACGAAGGTGACGGTTTTGAAGATGACCGCGATGCTTATACCATGGAGAACGTATTCTTTGTACCGGAGGAAGCCAGATGGAGCACGATTGCTTCCGCTGCCCATACTCCGGAAATCGGAACCGTTATCGATACGGCCATGAGAGCTATTGAAGCAGAGAATAAGACGTTAAAGAACGTTTTACCGAAAAATTATGCCAGCCCGGATCTCGATAAGCGGGTTCTTGGTGACGTTGTTGATATCTTCACTAATAACATCGATATGAGCGACACGGAAGAAAGTGAAGATCTTTTGGGCCGCACCTATGAATACTGTATCGCGCAGTTTGCGGAGAAAGAAGGCGTAGGCGGTGGTGAATTCTATACGCCATCCAGCGTGGTCAAAACGCTTGTCTCAATCCTGCGGCCTTTTGACAATTGCCGTGTATATGACTGCTGCTGCGGTTCCGGCGGTATGTTTGTTCAGAGTGCAAAATTCATACAGGCCCACTCTGGTAAGCGTGGGGCTATCTCTGTATATGGACAAGAAGCCAATGCTGATACGTGGAAGATGGCCAAGATGAACATGGCGATCCGCGGTATTGATGCAGATTTTGGTCCTTATCAGGCGGACACTTTTACCAATGACCTTCACCCGACATTGAAAGCAGATTTTATTTTGGCGAATCCTCCTTTCAATTATCACCCCTGGAATCAGGAAAAACTGCTGGATGATGTCCGTTGGAAGTATGGCACACCTCCTGCCGGTAATGCGAACTATGCCTGGATCCAGCACATGATCCATCATCTTGCGCCAAATGGAAAGATTGGTCTGGTTCTCGCAAACGGTGCGCTTTCTACGCAGTCCAGCGGCGAGGGGGAGATCCGTAAAAGGATAATCGAGGACGATCTGATCGAGGGCATTATCGCTATGCCGACGCAGCTCTTCTATAGCGTAACCATTCCAGTTACTTTATGGTTCATCACGAAGGGTAAGCGGCAGAAGGGCAAAACGCTCTTTATCGATGCCCGCAAGATGGGTCATATGGTTGACCGCAAACATCGGGATTTCTCCGAGGAAGACATTCAGAAACTTGCAGACACTTTCGAGGCTTTCCAGAATGGAACGCTGGAAGATGTAAAGGGTTTCTGTTCTGTTGCCACTTTGCGGGATATTGCAAAACAAGACTATATTCTTACCCCGGGACGCTATGTGGGAATCGAAGAACAGGAAGACGATGGCGAGCCTTTCGAGGAGAAAATGGCAAGACTGACATCGGAACTTTCAGATATGTTCGCTAAGTCTCATGAACTGGAGGACGAGATCAGGAGAAAGTTAGGGGCGATAGGGTATGAGATTTGATGAGAACTCACTCTACAACATAAAATCAGATTTTGATGGTACTAGATATTCCTTGTTTGATCTTGCAATTTGGAAGAATGGTCTTGCATTTAAAAAAATAGATTGTTCAGAGACAGGCCGACCAGTTATCAAGATTGCAGAATTGAATAACGGAATCAATTCTAACACATCTTTTACTCAGGGTGATTACTGTGAAGACGTCTTTATCCGGTGGGATGACCTGTTGTTCTCATGGTCGGGAAATCCTCAAACATCAATAGATGTATTCCGGTATCGCCTGCAAGACGGATGGCTGAATCAGCATATCTTCAAAGTAACTGCAAATGAGGAACTTGTAACAAAGGACTTCCTCTACTATGTCTTAAAGTTCCTAAAGCCACATTTTACGCAGATTGCGGCAAATAAACAGACTACAGGGCTAGGCCATGTTACGATTGCAGATTTGAAGCGTATGAGTTTAGTTATCCCACCAAAGAATGTACAGAGTCGAATTGTATCGATTTTGAAAGCAATTGATGTCAAAATTGAAGTGAACACGAGCATAAACGAGAATTTAGCTGAACAGGCTCAGGGTATTCTTTATCATTTTATGGACGAACAACTTTACCAGCTTCAGCCACTTTCTGACATCGCTATAGTTATTGATTGCCTTCACTCTAAAAAGCCTTCATCTATTGAAGATAGTCCCTATCAGCTCATACAGCTCGATAATATCCGTGATGATGGCTTCTTAGATATGTCTGCCACCCGATACATGATCTCACAGGTTGATTATGATAATTGGACCCGCAAATGTGAGATTGTTGAAGGCGATTGTGTTATCACTAACGTAGGTCGTATCGGGGCAGTGTCACAAGCTCCTCATGGTACAAAAGCGGCTATGGGAAGAAATATGACATGCATACGGTTAAAGCCAGATATCAAACTGCAAGCATATTTCATCACGGTGCTGCTCTCAAATCACATGCGGAGGCAGATACAAAGCAATACGGACGAAGGTACCATCATGGGAGCGTTGAATGTAAAAAATATACCTAAGCTTTTGTTTCCCATATTTGAGCCAACCGTAATGACAGAGTTGGAAGAAATCCTCTTTCCGCTGCGAAAACAGATTGAGTACAACAACCTGCAGAATCAGACTCTTGCGCAGCTAAGAGACATTCTTTTGCCCAAACTGATGTCCGGTGAACTGGATGTCTCAAACCTGGATCTCTAATCCGCTAAATTCTCGTTTATTCGCTTGTTAAGTTCTATTTTCTTGTCTATATTACTCAGATACTCAGCAATTTTATTTTGAACTATACGTGGCGGTACAGGTACTAATAAATCTCTGAAATTAGTTTTATTAAACTTTGGTTGAGCGCTTCCTGTTACTATTGATTTTAAAGAGTGTTGCCCATTTCTGCTTAGGAACCAATAATAATAGAAATCGTCGTTCCCTTGAGTTTTCAGCATTATTGCATTAGGTGCAAGGCTCATATGGATATCCAAATAAGGACATCTAAACACAGTACCAACATTTGCTCCAACGTTTGAAATGATTATTTCCCCACCAAAAAGCTTGCTCTTTGCTAAGAATTCATATGCATGTTTATCTATATAAACAAACTCCCCATTAAACCCATTGTTATAATCTGTAAGTCTAATTAGCACAGCATAATCAGGTGTAGATTTGTACTCTACATTTTGAGCGAGAGATGCAAAGCTACCATTAGCAACATAATCTGTTATTATTGAGGCATATTCTCCGATTTTTTTAACAGTCCAGTCTCCCGGCAAACTGCCATAATTCCACATAGTCTATATCCTTCCTATCCAATGAACCTTCTGTGTGCTATCTTCACGTTGCTCTGTTTGACCATTGCATACTGTAATGTCGTATCTATTCGTTGATGCCCAAGAAGCCGCTGAAGCTGCTCGACAGGCATTCCTTTATCAATAGCCATTGTTGCAAGTGTCCGCCGAAACTTATGAGGATGCACCTTTGGAATGTTAAGCCTTTTACCAATTTCTCGCAGCCGATGTTCAATGCCGCCGATCTGTATACGCTCATGCGGAGCCCGTAATGTAACGAAGAGCGCCGGATTGCTATCCGTTCTACTGTCGAGGTATTCCTGCAAGTGCAGTTTTGCCCTGGCGTCAAAGTATACGATTCGTTCCTTGTCACCCTTTCCGAACACCACACATTCCCGCTCAACAAAATTGATATCGTCACGATTTAGGAGAACCATCTCTCCGACACGCATTCCAGTTGAAGCCAGCATGTCGATCATAGCCAAATCCCGCAGTTCCTCACAGTTATCGCGTATCTTCTCCAGATCCTCATCAGAGTAAGTTTCCTTGATACTACTCGTCGTCTTTACCTTGTGGATACGGCGCACCGGGCTTTTGATGATATAATCCTCATCCTCAAGCCAGGAGAAGAAGCTGGAGAGGATGCGGCGGATGTTATCAAGGGTTACCCGACTCGACCGGTTCTTATTCTGGTATTCGGTAAGATAAGCCCGCAGATCCTCAGTAAGAATATGTCGGACGTTCTTGCCCAGAGCTGATGCCATTGCTTCAATCGTGGTCTGGTAATACTTCAGTGTCTTTTCTGAGCACCCTTCGATCCGCTTAGCGGCTATGAACATCTCTATGAGGTCATTGCTATCGTCAACCTCCGCCTTAATCTTTTGGCCGGTCACTTCGTAACGAAAGAACGTTTGCTCCATCGCTTGCTCCAGCTGCTTCAGCTGGGCATTGTCGAGGACTGGCAGCATGAGTTGCATGATCTCTGTGATCAGTTCGTTTTGCATTGTCGTATCTCCTTCATTTCGTTATTCCAGAGAACGACATCAACGGCAGTTCCATTGGTGGTACTCCCGCCGTTGGTAGGAGCTTATAAACGAGAATTTAGCGGCTTAGAGGTCAATGGCTGAAACGTCAAGTTCGCCAGACATAAGCCTCGGCAACAAGGTGTCACGGGTAGTAACAAGCCTATTATTCTCTGCTCGAAGATTGCGTATCTGCGCAAAAATCGGCTGTACAGTAGCATCGAAGCCCTTTAGCTCATCTTCTGACGGAACGATGACTGGAACTTTGTTAAGGTTGGCTTGACTGATCTTTGGCTGAACAGCTCCTGTCACAATCGACTGCACACTTGTTAAGCTGAAAAGCAGATAAAGCAACTCGACAGAAAAGCCATTCTTGCCGGTGATGATATGAGCATGATTGTTCACCCAGAACTTTCCCTCGACATACTGAAGAATCGGAAAGCCCTTACTGTCGACAACAGTTCCATCTTCACCAAGAAGGAGATAGATTCCGTCAAACAAGTATCTGTCCACATAGTCCATCACGGAAGTGGCGCCGTAATAAGGGTAAATTTTGGCGAGGTTAGATCGTTCGCGGCTTGAAAGTGGTATGCGTT
>JAGAHX010000056.1 GCA_017626845.1 Bacillota bacterium | reverse complement strand
GCAGCCGCAGTCCGCCAAGCTCTTTGCAAGCACATCGCCGAAGCCGTCTCGGCCGACGGCGCCCAGCATAGCCACGTCGCCGCCCAGTTTTGCCGCGGCAGCCGCCTGATTAGCGCCTTTGCCGCCGGGATTGTACAGCAGGCCGTCCGCCAGCACGGTCTCCCCTTCCAGAGGCATGCGCTTCATGGAGAAGCGGAGATCCATGTTCAGGCTGCCTGCCACTAAGATCTTAGACATAATGCCACCTTTTTCGTCCCTTCGACAGGCTCAGGGACCGTCTAACTGTATCTTCTCAGTTCTTCCTCGATCACGTCCCAGTACCGGTCCACGTCCACGGCGACCGCCACGTTGGAGTTGATGGACTTCTTCTGGTAATTGAAGAAATCGCAGTTCGTGCGGCCGTAGCTTTCGCCGCGGGAGATGTCGATGGTCGTGTGCATCGGCTTCAGGGTAATAACGTCCGGTGCGATGAGCCAGACGATGGTGCAGGGATCGTGCAGCGGTCCGCCGGGGAACCCGAAGATCTCCTTCTGCGTGCGGCAGAAATGCGCCATCAGATCCACGAACAGGTCGCTGGCCTTGTTGCCGATCTTCTTCATGCGCTCCACGACTTCGGGTACGCACAGCACCTTGCGGGTGATGTCCAGTCCCATCATGTACACGGGACGGCCGCAGGTAAAGCAGATGTAGGCCGCTTCCGGGTCGCAGATGATGTTGAACTCCGCTGCCGGGGTCACGTTGCCGTTCTGGTAGCTGCCGCCCATCAGGACGATCTTGTCGATCTTCTCGACGATGGCGGGCTCCATGCGGATGGCCATGCCCAGGTTCGTCATGGGGCCGGTGGTGACCATGGTGATCGGCTCTTCGCTCGCCATCAGGGTCTCCACGATGTATTGCACCGCGTGCTTCTCCTGCAGTTTCAGGGTGATCTCCGGGAACGCCGGACCGTCCAGGCCGGTCTCTCCGTGAATATCAGCGGCGGTCATCTTCTCACGCACCATGGGCCCTTTGCAGCCCATATACACGGGGATGTCGCCCCGGCCGATCCACTGCAGCACCTTAAGCGCGTTGCGGCTCGTCTTTTCGATGGTCTGGTTGCCGGATTCCGTCGTAATGCCCAGCAGCTCGATCTTGGGGCTGCCCGCCGCCAGCATAATGGCGACCGCGTCGTCGTGACCCGGGTCACAGTCTAAAATGATCTTGGTAATGTCGCTCATAAGGGTAAACTCCTTTTCGGTTCTAACGTTACTATCTTATCATACTTTTTTGAACAGTTGGGGACGGTTCTTCACTGTCCAAAATTAACTGTCGGGGAGGGTACTCTTGACCCGAACCGCAGTCCGGAAATCCTTTCGTCCTCCAGCCTTGCAGGAGACGCTGAATCTGCCGAGATGTGTATAACGGAAAAGATTGAGGAAAGTACACCATTCTCTGGACAGAAATGCAGCAGAATCGGTGGATAAATATCGATTAATAAAAAGACCACCGGATTCTCCTCCAAAACAAGTTAAAAGTGGTGGCTTATTTGATCTTGGTCAAAAAAGCCGCCACTTATGCCTTATAATCGCTTATTTATTGGTGGTCAAATTCTAAAAACAGGGATTGCCCACAGCCATAGAGCAGAGCTGCTTTAGGACTGTCCGCAACCGCAGGGCAGCGTTACTTGCGGAACATGAATTTCCTTGCCACCTCGATCCCGATCTTATAGGGAAGCGGTCGGAGGGCCCGGTCGGCTTCCTTTAGCTTTTCGCGGATCGGAAGACCCTGCGGACAATGCTGCTCGCATTTGCCGCAGCCGATGCACTGGCTTGCGTAGGCGGGCGGTTTTACGAGTCCCGCAGTCTGCGCGTACTGGAACCGGCCTTCGTGCTTCGACTCGATGTACATGGTGTTGTAGCAGCGGAACGCACCAGGGATATCCACGTTCTGCGGACAGGGCATGCAGTAGCGGCAGCCGGTACAGCCGACTTTGTCCTTGGCGCGGATGGCGCTGCAGACTTTGCGGAGCGTTTCGAATTCGGCCTGGGAGAGCGAGCCCGCCGGCGTTTCGGACGCCACCCGGCAGTTCTCCTGCACCATCTCCAGCGAATTCATGCCGGAGAGCACTACCGTCACTTCGGGTTGATCGTACAGCCAGCGCAGGCCCCATTCGGCGGGGCTCCAACCTTTGCCGCTGTCCTGAAAGATCTTCAGGGCCTCTTTGGGCAGTTGGTTTACCAGTTTTCCGCCCCGCAGAGGCTCCATGATGACCACAGGGATCCCCTTCGCCGCCGCGGCCTGCAACCCGATGCGGCCGGCCTGTGCGACTTCGTCGAAATAGTTGTACTGGATCTGGCAGATATCCCAGTCGTAGTCGTTTAGGATCTTCAGAAAATTATCCGTGTTGCCGTGGTACGAAAACCCGATATTACAGATGGCGCCGGAGGTTTTCTTCTCTGCGATCCAGTCCAGGATGCCGATGTCCTTCAGCTTTTCCCACATGGCCAGGTCCGTCATGTGATGCATCAGGTAATAGTCCACATGGTCCGTGCGAAGGCGCGACAATTCCTCCCGGAAGTATTTCTCCACGGTCTCCTTACTGCGGCACAGATACTGGGGCAGCTTCGTGGCGATCTTTATCTTATCCCGCATTCCATTGCGCTCGAAGATCTCGCCCATCGCCGCTTCGCTGTCGCCGTAGACGTAGGCTGTATCGTAATAGTTGACCCCTGCATCGAACGCCGCCAGCACTTCCTTTTCGGCCTTATCGATGTCGATCTTGTTTCCCTTCTTCGTAAAGCGCATGCAGCCGAAGCCGAGGATCGAAAGATCGTTTCCGTTTTTATCTTTTCTATACTGCATCTTTTACATCAGTTTGCCGCCGTCCACGACCAGGTTGGCGCCCGTAACGATACATACTTTGCCGGTAAAGTCCATGGTGCCTCCTCCTTACGTGTAACAAAATGCCTATGCTTTATTCTGTTGTTCGACCAGATTGGTGCCGCCGTAGATCTGACGGAGCTTGGGCTTTTCGATCTTGCCCGTCGGGTTTCTCGGAACGTCTGCAAAGATGATCTTCCGGGGACGCTTGTACCGGGGCAGATCCAGGCAGAAGCGGTCGATCTCCTCGGCCGTGCACTCCATGCCCTGCTTCACCTGGATGATCGCCGCTGCGATCTCGCCCAGCCGCTTGTCCGGCAGGCCGATGACCGCCACATCGTGGATCTTCGGATGCGCCGCCAGGAAGTCCTCGATCTGCACGGGATACAGATTTTCGCCGCCGGAGATGATGACGTCCTTCTTGCGGTCAACCAGGAAATAGAAGCCCTCTTCGTCCTGCTTCGCCATGTCGCCCGTGTGCAGCCAGCCGTCCTTGAGGACTTCGGCCGTCGCGTCCGGGTTATGATAATAGCACTTCATGACGCCGGGGCCCTGCACGCACAGCTCGCCCACGGTGCCCTGCTCCACTTCCTTGTCGTTTTCGTCCACGATCTTGCACTTCCAGCCAAAGCCCGGCACGCCGATGGCGCCCACCTTGCGGACGTTCTCCAGCCCGAGGTGCACGCAGCCCGGACCCGTGGATTCGGACAGGCCGTAGTTCGTATCGTACTTATGATGGGGGAAATACTCCAGCCAATGGCGGATGAGCGAAGGCGGCACAGGCTGCGCGCCGATGTGCATCAGGCGCCACTGGGAGAGCTGATAATGCTCCGGTTTGATGTCGCCGCGGTCGAAGGCCGCCAGAATGTCCTGTGCCCAGGGCACCAGCAGCCAGACGATGGTCGCCCGTTCCAGGGACACCGCATCCAGGATCGCCTTGGGGCTGTTGCCCTTCAGGATAACAGCACGGGAGCCGGTGTAGAGTGACCCGAACCAGTGCATCTTCGCGCCGGTATGATACAGCGGCGGGATGCACAGGAAAATGTCGTCGTGGGTGGTCTCGTGATGGATCGCCTCCATGCGGGCGGACTGCATCAGAGCCGTGTGGTCCAGCAGGATGGCCTTCGGGAAGCCCGTCGTGCCGGAGGAATAGTAGATCGCTGCGTCGTCGGTGTCCTCCACCAGCACCTTCGGCGTGGAGGAAGAGCAGTTGGATACCGCTTCGTTGTAGCTTTCCGCGTAGGACGGCTTGTTGTCGCCCACGAAGAGGAGGATCATCTGCGTCTTGATCTTCGGGAAGATATCCTCCACCCGGCCGATGAATTCCGGACCGAAGAACAGCACGTCCGCATCCGCCAGCTTTAAGCAGTAGTCGATCTCGTCCGCCGTGTAGCGGAAGTTGAGGGGCACCGCCACGGCGCCGGTCTTCAGAATGCCGAAATAGATGGGCAGCCACTCCAGGCAGTTCATCAGCAGGATGGCGACTTTCTGACCCTTGCGGATGCCTCGCGAGAGCAGCAGATTCGCCACCCGGTTCGCCTTTTCGTCGAACACGCTCCAGGTGATCTCCCTGCGGTAGGGAGAACCGGTGGTGGGTTGTATCAGTTCATATTCGCGCCAGGTGACCCGGGGTTCTTCCTGGATCTCCGGGTTGAGCTCCACCAGCGCGATCTCGTTTCCGTACAGTTTGCTGTTGCGTTCCAGCAGGTCTGTGATGGCCATGATCTTTCTCCTTTTTCCGGATGGTTTTCGTTGACCCGTACAGCACCGGCCAACACAAATTACTTTAACACTTTTACTCGTTAAATTCAAGACGGAAATATTCACGCTTTCATGTGTTAAAGTACTTTACTTTCACGGATTAAAGAGTTAAAATATCTTGTATATCGGTTCAACCCACTACCATTATATAAGAAAGGTTGGCACAAAATGGCGAAAAACACCAGAAAAGACCGGAGCACCGCCCTGTACGAAGCAGTTCTGGGCTTAAAAGATGCGGATGAAGCCAGACGATTTTTTGAGGATCTCTGTTCCCCTACGGAACTGCGCAGCATGGAGCAGCGTTTCGACGTCGCCCGGATGCTTCTGCAGAACAAGGTGTATACGGAGATCCTGGAAAAGACCGGCACCAGCAGCGCGACCATCAGCCGCGTGCGCCGCAACATCATCGACAACGAGGCCGGAGGCGCCATGAAGGAACTCATCCTGCGGGGCGGCTTCGCGGAAGACAAGAAAGAATCATAAAACAGACACTGGTACTGACACGGATATTTTTAGGAAAGGACTCTTATGAAACAACTAATGCTTGGCAACGCTGCCGCTGCCCGGGGGCTCTGGGAAGCCGGCGTGTGCGTGGTGTCTTCATACCCCGGCACGCCCAGCACCGAGATCACCGAGGAAGCGGCAAAGTACGACGAGATCTACGCCGAATGGGCGCCTAACGAAAAGGTAGCCATGGAGACCGCGTTCGGCGCTTCCCTGGCAGGCAAGCGCAGCTTTTGCGGCATGAAGCACGTGGGACTCAACGTGGCTGCAGACCCCCTGTTCACCTGCAGCTATACCGGGGTCAACGCCGGCATGGTGATCGCCGTCGCCGACGACGCCGGAATGCACAGCTCCCAGAACGAGCAGGACTCCCGCCACTATGCGCGCTCCGCGAAGATCCCCATGCTGGAACCCGCGGATTCCACAGAGGCACTGGCCTTTGCAAAGAAGGCTTACGAGCTGTCCGAACAGTTCGACACGCCGGTGTTCCTCAAGATGTGTACCCGCATCGCCCACTCCCAATCCATCGTGGAGACCGGCGAGCGCGTGGAGGCTCCCGTTAAGCCCTATCAGAAGAACATCGCGAAATACGTCATGACCCCGGCCAACGCCATCAAGCGCCATCCCATCGTAGAGGAGCGCACGAAGAAACTGGCCGAGTTCGCCGAAACGACGGACCTCAACCGCATCGAAGATGGCGCGGATAAGAGCATCGGCATCATCACCTCTTCCACGTCCTATCAGTACGTGCAGGAAGTGTGCAAGGGGCAGTTCCCGGTCTTAAAACTGGGCATGATCTGGCCCCTTCCCGAGCAGAAGATCCGGGACTTCGCCAAGAGCGTTCAGAAGCTCGTCATCGTCGAAGAGCTGGACGGTTTCATCGAGACCTACGTCAGAGAACTGGGTCTGGACTGCTGCGGCAAGGAAGCATTCCCCCTGCTGGGTGAATTCTCCCAGAACCTCATCGCGGAGAAACTGGAGCAGCCTGTCCACACCGGAAAGGCGCTGGACGAAGCGCTGCCCGGCCGTCCTCCCGTGATGTGCCCCGGCTGCCCCCACAGAGGACTGTTCTATACCCTCGCGAAGAATAAGTGCACGGTTTTGGGCGACATCGGCTGCTACACCCTGGGTGCGGCGCCGCCCCTCTCTTCCATCGAGATGACTCTGTGCATGGGCGCGTCCGTCTCCGCGACCCACGGTTTTAACAAAGCCCTGGGCAAAGAGAGCGAAGGAAAGACGGTGGCGGTCATCGGCGACTCCACGTTTATGCATTCCGGCATGACCGGCCTCGCCAATATCGCTTATAACCAGAGCAATTCCACCGTCATTATCGTGGACAACTCCATCACCGGCATGACCGGTCACCAACAGAACCCCACCACGGGCTACAACATCAAGGGAGACCCCGCCGGCAAGATCGACCTCGAATCCCTGTGCAAGGCCATGGGCATCCGCCGCGTAAGAGTCGTGGATCCCTACGACCTGGCGGCCTGCGATGCGGCGGTCAAGGAAGAACTGGCGGCGGAAGAACCCTCCGTCATCATCTCCAGACGGCCCTGCGCGCTGCTGAAGTACGTCAAGCACAACGCGCCGCTGAAAGTGAACACGGACAAGTGCATCGGCTGCAAGTCCTGCATGAAGATCGGATGCCCTGCCATCTCCATCAAAGAAGGCAAGGCCCATGTGGACGACACGCTGTGCGTGGGCTGCGGCATCTGCACGCAGCTGTGCCCGATGGATGCGTTCGAGAGCACGGGAAAGGAGGCGTAGCCCATGGAAACCAAGAACATCATGATCGTAGGCGTAGGCGGACAGGGAAGCCTCCTCGCCAGCAAACTGCTCGGCAAGATGCTGCTGGAGGAAGGATACGACGTTAAGGTATCCGAGGTCCATGGCATGAGCCAGAGAGGCGGCAGCGTCGTTACGTACGTGCGCTACGGTGACAAAGTCTACTCCCCCATCATCGACAAGGGCGAAGCGGACTTTATCGTATCCTTCGAACTGCTGGAAGCGGCCCGCTGGATGGAATACTTAAAGCCCGGCGGACAGATCGTAACATCCACCCAGCAGATCGATCCGATGCCTGTGGTCACAGGCGCAGCGGCCTACCCCGAAGATCTGGTCGCCAAGATGAAGGCTTCCGGCGCTAAAGTCGACGCCCTGGACTGCCTGGCGCTGGCCAAAGAAGCGGGCAGCAGCAAAGCCGTCAACCTGGTGCTGATGGGAAGACTCTCCCACTACTTCGGCATGGCGGACGAGATCTGGCAGAAGGCCATCGAGACCTCCGTGCCGGCCAAGTTCCTGGAACTCAATAAGAAAGCGTTCGAACTGGGCAAGAATGCCTAGTTTGCAATAAATAATCGACCGATACAGCAGACATTTTAAGAAAGGACATTTGTATGGAGCGGTACTATCAACCGGAAATCGAAACTGCCTCGCGGGAACAGATCACTGCGTGGCAGAATGAACGCCTGGTAAAGCAGGTGAAGCACGTATGGGACAACGTCCCCTACTATCGCAAGAAGATGGAAGCTGCCGGGGTCACCCCGGAGGACATCAAGAGCATCGAAGATCTGCACAAGCTGCCCTTCGTAACGAAGGCGGACCTGCGGGAAGCCTATCCCTATGGACTTCTGGCGGAACCCTTAAAGAACTGCGTGCGCATCCAGTCCACCTCCGGCACCACCGGCAAGCGGGTCGTCGCGTTCTATACCCAGCACGACATCGACCTGTGGGAAGACTGCTGCGCGAGAGCCATCACGGCAGCGGGCGGCACGGACGAAGACGTCTGCCAGGTCTCCTACGGTTACGGACTGTTTACCGGTGGTCCGGGACTCAACGGCGGCAGCCATAAGGTCGGATGCTTAACGATCCCCACCTCCTCCGGCAACACCGAGCGGCAGATCATGTTCATCCGCGATCTGAACGCCACCATCCTGTGCTGCACGCCGTCTTATGCGGCGTACCTGGGCGAATCCATGAAGGAAATGGGCCTCTCCCCCGAAGATATCCCCCTGAAGGCGGGCATCTTCGGCGCCGAAGCCTGGTCCGAAGAGATGCGCCAGGATATCCAGAAGACCCTGGGCATCAAGGCGTACGACATCTACGGACTCACCGAGCTGTCCGGCCCGGGCGTCTCCTTCGAGTGCTCCGCACAGACCGGCATGCACATCAATGAGGACCACTTTATTGCCGAGATCATTGACCCCGACACCGGCGAAGTGCTGCCCGACGGCACCTATGGCGAGCTGGTCTTTACCTCCATTACGAAGGAAGCGTTCCCCCTGCTGCGCTACCGCACCAGAGATATCGTAAAACTTTCCCACGAGCCCTGCCCCTGCGGCCGCACCCACGTTAAGATGAGCAAGCCCAGAGGACGTTCCGACGACATGCTCATCATCCGCGGCGTCAACGTGTTCCCGAGCCAGATCGAGACCGTGCTGCTCAACAAGGGCTATCCCGCGAACTACCAGATCATCGTGGACCGGGTGAACAACACCGATACGCTGGACGTCCAGGTCGAGATGACCCCGGAGATGTTCACGGACAACATGGGCGAGATCGCAGCGCGCCAGAAGGACATCGTGGACGGACTCAAGTCCATGCTGGGCCTGAAGGCCAAGGTGAGCCTGGTCGCGCCCAAGTCCATCGTACGCAGCGAAGGCAAAGCCGTCCGCGTTATCGACAAGAGAAAGATCTAAGGAGGTACAGCCATGAGTGTAAAACAGATCTCCGTATTTCTTGAAAACCGTCCCGGCGCGCTGTGCGAAATGACGAAAGTCCTGGCGGACGAAAAGATCGACATGCGTGCCTTCTCCCTGGCGGAGACCAGCGAATTCGGCATCGCCCGCATCCTGGTAAAGGACGTCTACAAAGCCATTACCGTGCTGAAGGATCAGGATTACATCACCACGGTATCCGAAGCCGTCGCGGTAGCCATTCCCGACGTGCCCGGCGGGCTGCATTCCGTGATCCAGGCTATCGCGGATGCCGGCATCAACCTGGAATACATGTACTGCTTCCTGGGAGGCAATTCCGGCAAGGCTTATCTGGTCTGTAAAGTCGCGGATGTTGCATCCGCCGAAGCTGCGCTGGCAGCAAAAGGCGCCAGAATGGTGGACCAGGAAGAGCTGAGCGAACTGTAAAAAAAATCGGGGACGGTCATCATCAGGAACCGTCCCCTTCGTTTATATCCTTAATAGTTTTTCCGCATTGCCGCCTAATATGGCGGCTTTTTCGTGTTCCGGAATGGGCAGCGCCCGAATACGTGCGACTTCCGCCGCCTGTTTTTCCCAGGGGCTGTCAGTGCCGAACAGAAGACGATCTGCGCCAAAAGCCTCTTTCATCCTCAGGAACTGCTCGACGGACAGACGTTCCAGACTGTGCGTTTCATAGAAACCGTCGCCCACCGGCACCATATCGCCGATCGAAAACGACGTGTCGATCCAGACATTCTCCCGGCCGGCAAACAGGCGGACCGCCTCCTCCCACTGCCGCCAGCCGCCCATGTGGGCCAGGATGTAGCGCCCGGTAGGCACCGCATCGACCGCCCGGGCGATCTTTTCCACGGACGAGTACGTCAGATCCAGAAACCCCACGTCGATGCCGGCATGGATGAGCACCAGCAGACCGTTCGCAGCCGCCGCCTTCAGCACGCGGAGATACGAAGGATCGTCCATGTCCGCCAGCTGGTAGACCGGATGCAGCTTAATGCCCTTCAGCCCGGCCTCCGCGATGCGGGTCAGTTCCCGTTCCGGCTCTTCAAAGGCCGGATGCATGCCGCCGAAGGAATAAAGGTGGGTCACATCCGATGTGCGGTTCAGCGCCAGCGCATTGTCGTTGATGCCCTCCACCTGCTTCGGGGAGGTCGCCACCGGCTGGATGACCGCCAGATCGATGCCCGCTGCCTTCGCGGATGCAGACAGGGAAGCAGCCGTCCCATCCAGGAACGGCTGTGTATGCGAATTGTGTTTTAACCGGTCCACCGCCTTTGCGGCGATGGCATCGGGAAATGTATGGGTATGGATGTCGATGATCATGCTGCCTTTGCTTATCCTCTGTATTCGACTTCTTCGCTGTCGGCCAGCGCCTCGCTCTGGGGCACCAGCACCTTCTTATGATAGCAGGAGAAGGCGTCTTCCACCAGTTTTTTGTCCGGTGCCGGGGTCACCGCCGATACGATCGGCACCAGGATAAGCCCCGCCAGCATGCAGAACGCGCCGGCGTTGATCGGGGACTGCAGCAGCGCCGGGAAGCTGCTGCGCACGAAGATGTTGGCGATCATCACCACGGAGGAGAAGATGAAGCTGACCCAGCAGGCTGCCTTCGTCGTCCGCGTCCAGTACAGCCCGTACAGGAACGGCGCCAGGAAAGCGCCGGCCAGCGCGCCCCAGGAGACGCCCATCAGCTGCGCGATAAACGTAACGCTGCTCTTGTACTGGATGATAGCCAGCACGACGGAGATCGCGATGAATACGACGATGAGAGCCCGCATGATGGTGAGCTGCTTCTTATCGTCCATATCCTTCACGATGCGTCCCTTCAGCAGGTCCAGCGTGAGCGTGGAGCTGGAGGTGAGCACCAGGGAGGACAGCGTGGACATGGAGGCGGACAGCACCAGGATGACCACCACAGCGATCAGAATGTCGGGGAGACCGGACAGCATCGTGGGAACAACGGAGTCGTAGCCGTTCGCCGCGATGTCGATCTTGTCGGAGAACAGCCGGCCGAAGCCGCCCAGGAAATAGCAGCCGCCCGCCACGATGAAGGCGAAGGCCGTGGAGATGATCATGCCCTTGTTGATGGCGCCTTCGCTCTTGATGGCGTAGAACTTCTGCACCATCTGCGGCAGGCCCCAGGTGCCCAGGGATGTGAGGATGACCACGCCCAGCAAATTGAGGGGATCCGGGCCGAAGAAGGAATTGAAGACGCCGGGAGCGGCGGATACGGTCTCGTCGGAGACCTGCGCCAGGCCCTCCAGCGCGGCCAGGAAGCCACCCTGGCTCTTTAGCACGGCCCCGATGACGGCGCAGATGCCGAAGATCATGATGATGCCCTGGATAAAGTCGTTGACAGCCGTCGCCATGTAGCCGCCGGCGATGACGTAGACGCCGGTGAGGATCGCCATGACGATGACGCAGACGGAATAATCGATGTTGAATGCCATGCCGAACAGCCGGGACAGGCCGTTATAAAGGCTTGCGGTGTACGGGATGAGAAAGATGAAAATGATGATGGAGGAGCAGATCTTCAGGGCCGGGCTGTCGAACCGGGAGCTGAAGAACTGCGGCATCGTGGCGCTGTTTAAATGCTGCGTCATGATGCGGGTGCGCCGGCCCAGGATCGCCCAGGCCATGAACGAACCGATGAGGGCGTTGCCGATGCCCACCCAGGTGGACGCAATGCCGTATTTCCAGCCGAACTGGCCGGCGTAGCCGACGAAGATAACGGCGGAGAAATACGAGGTGCCGTATGCGAAGGCGGTGAGCCACGGACCGACGGACCGTCCGCCCAGCACGAATCCGTTAACGTCCGTCGCATGACGGCGGCAGTACATGCCGATGCCTACCATGATGCCGAAAAACACGACGAGCATAAATACCTTGATGAACATTGCATTGCGTCCTTTCTGAATGGATCGGGTTTTGCTTTAACGCATTAAATCGTAACGCATAAAAGCGTAAAAGTCAAGAGAAAAAGCAGGGAAAAATGCACTGAGGGGGACGGTTCTCTTTAGATCAAAATGATCTAAAGAG
>JAGAHX010000055.1 GCA_017626845.1 Bacillota bacterium | reverse complement strand
TTTAGCTTAAGGTGGGGAAACCCACCTTTTTTGTTTCACGTGAAACAATTTGAATATTTACAACCCAAAATAATCTGTTATTATTACTTTAGGTACAACAAGCACGTATATAACCTGGTCAGGTCCGGAAGGAAGCAGCCATAAACGGGCCCGTCTTTGTGCCGCAGATCAGTCTGGCCGGTCTCCCGGCGCGGTTCGTTTTTTGTAAGAAAAAAGAGTTCCGGACGGAAAGTCCGGAACTCTTTGCGTATTCGGGTCTCGATCAGTCGAGATTGACATCGATGGCGAACAGGCCGCCGGCGCCGCCGGAGTACAGGTACAGGATGTTGTCGTCCGGACCGAACTTGCCTTCTCTGGCCATCTGGATGAGGCCACCGAAGGCCTTACCGGTGTAGACCGGATCGAGGAACAGGCCTTCGTTTTCCGCCATCATGCGGATGGCTTCGTTGCCCTCGGGAGAGGGAATCGCGTAGCCGGGTCCCGCGACATTCTTCAAATGTACGTCATCCACGGTGGGAACGAGATCCAGTTCCAGCATCGCCGCCAGATCCTTCATGATGTTCGTGGTGATCTCTTCGAACGGGTCGGTGTCGACCATCAGGCCGATAACGCGGGTGTCTGGCATAAACAGTTTCGCACCCAGCGCAACGCCTGCATGGGTGCCGCCGCTGCCTTCCGCGCAGCAGATGTAGTCGAATTTGATGTCGGTCTGCTCGGTTATCTCTTTCACGCAGTTGACATAGCCCAGGGCGCCGATGGCGTTGGAGCCGCCGGTGGGGATCTTGTAATAGACCTTGCCGCTCTCCTGACCGACTCTGTCCATCTCTCTGTAGACGTCTGCGGAATCGTCGGTGTCCAGGAAGCGGACGTCCGTGTTCATCAAGTATTCCAGCAGGATATTGCCCTTGCGATCGGTTACGCCTCTTTTCTTGAGGATGAGGATCGGGGTCATGCTGAGTTTCTTGCAGCAGGCTGCCGTCAGCATGGCGTGGTTGGACTGCGCACCGCCGGTGGTGAACACGATCTCGGCGCCTTTATTTTTGGCATCCGCCAGCAGGAATTCCAGCTTGCGGACTTTGTTGCCGCCCAGACCGATGCCGGTCATGTCGTCGCGCTTGATGTAGACGTTGGTACCCAGGATGCGGCTGATGTTCTCCAGCTTCTGGATCGGGGTAGGGAGGACAGCCAGGGGGATGCGGGGAAAATCTTCTATTTTTTTCATGTTACGCTCCTTTGTCCTGTGACCCGGGCAGACACGGCCCGGTCTCGTTTGCTTACCTCCATTATAGAACAGGTTGGTGTCGATGGCGAGGTGCTTTTCTCTTCTGCTGCTTTACATTTCAGGGACCGCAAGAATAAAATAAACTGTGTAGTACCGACAGACCTCTTCGTTGGAAAGGAGGCAGGAAATTGACGGAATTTTTCCGGCCTGAAAGCATAGCGCAGGCCCTCTCCCTGCTGGAACAGTACCGGCAGGACGCAGCCGTCGTCAACGGCGGGAGCGATATCGTAATAGATCTTACGAAACAGCGGATCCATCCGGCGGCGATCGTATCGATCGGACAGATCGCGCAGCTGCAGCAGATCTGCCTGCAGGATGACTATCTGTGCATCGGCGGCGCTGTAACGTATAAACAGATGCTCT
>JAGAHX010000054.1 GCA_017626845.1 Bacillota bacterium | reverse complement strand
GAGCACCGGTACCCAGAAGCAGGACGATCAGGGGCATGCCCCAGACAAATCCGTTCAGGGTATCAATAACGTCCATGAAACCCATTATTTCACCTCCAATGAAATAAGAATATGGAAATATAATTACACATAAAATATACCATATCTCCACAAAAGCGTGCAAGCGAATATTTCATTTTTATTACATAAACTGGTTTGTCATGCATAGAGAATGGGTGTAAAATGAATAAAAAAGGGGGTCTACCATGAGAAATTATACGGAAGAATTTAAAAATCGCATTGAATTTATTCGGTCCCGGCTGGAAGCGGCTCACGCCGATGGGATCGTGTTTGGCAACTCGGGAGGCAAAGATTCCGCCCTGGTCGGCATCCTTTGCAAGGCAGCCTGCCCCAATACCGTCGGTATCATCATGCCCTGCGCCAGCAAAAGAAATTACGGAATAGATGCGGAGGATGGGAAAGAACTTGCCGAAAAATTCGGCATCGAGACCCGCGTCGTGGACCTGACGCCGGTAAGGGAGGCGGAGCTTGCGGCGCTGGAGGGGGTCACCGAGGTGAACCAGGCAGCCCTCACCAATATCGCCCCGCGCCTCCGCATGACGACACTCTACACCATCGGCGCCGCGGAGAACCGTCTCGTGGCCGGCACCGGCAACCGCAGCGAGATCTACATGGGCTACTTTACGAAGTGGGGTGACGGCGCCAGCGACTTTAATCCGATCGCAGATCTTACCGCTTCGGAAGTCTTCGAATTTCTGGCATTCCTGGGCGGCCCGGACAGCATCGTCCACAAGGCGCCCTCTGCAGGGCTGTTCGAAGGACAGACGGACGAGGCCGATATGGGCATCACCTATGCCGCCATCGACCATTTCCTCGAAACAGGAGAAGCGACGGAAGAGCAAAAGGCCATCCTGGACCGCTATCATTCCAGAAGCGAGCACAAGCGCCAACCCATCGCGACCTTTGAGAACTGGCAGAGATAAAGGGAATAACTGATGGCATAAAAACGGACCCTGAACTTGTCGAAGGGTCCGTTTTTTGTCCTATATCGTTTTTATCGACGCTTCGACAGGCTCAGCGTCCGTTGAAACAGACTCAGCGCCCGTCAGAACATATTCCTACTCTTCCTACTCTTCCTCCTGCGGCAGCAGCTCCGCCAGCAGTTCCGTAACGCGCATGCCTTCCGTCTCTGTGACGGTCACCTTTACGTTCTCGTACTCGAAATTCTCGCCCACCTCGGGATAGCCGCCCAGCATCTCAATGGCCCAGCCGCCCACCGTGGCGTTGTCGTCGTCCAGTTCGTCTTCGTCCAGATCCAGCTCGTCGAAGAAGTCTTCCAGGCGCATGTCCGCATCCACTTCGTAATGGGTCGGGTCGAGCTCCACGAATTCCTCGTCTATCACGTCTTTTTCGTCCCAGATATCTCCGACGATCTGTTCCAGCACGTCCTCCATCGTTAGGATGCCCATGGTGCCGCCGTACTCGTCGGTGACGATGACCATGTGGCAGCCCTCCCGCTGCATGGTCTCGAACACGTCGTCCAGAGGCATGGTCTTGTGCACGAAATGCGCCTCCATCATCAGGGCGCGCAGATCGAACTTCTCCCCTGCCGCCAGGCTCCTCAGGCACTGGTTTACGTGGGCGATGCCGATGATGGTGTCCGGCGTATCCTCATAGACGGGAAGCCGCGAGAAATGCGTCTTCATGATCTGATCGACGATCTCCTCGGGCGTATCTTCGATGTCGATCGCCTCCATGTCCACCCTGGGCGTAATGATCTCATAAGCCTGTACGTCGTCGAATTCCAGGGCGCTCTGCAGCAGATCCGCCGTATCCTCATCGACGACGCCTTCGTCTTCCGCCGTCTCGAACATCGTCTCCAGGTCGTCCTCCGTTACGGCATCGTCCACAACGCTCCGTTTCCACAGATGGCCGAGGCCGTCCATCATGGCGCTGAAGACCGCGACAAGGGGCTTTGTGACCACGCACAGGACCTGCAGCGGATTCGCCACTCTGCGGGCAAACCCCTCCGGTTTCCGGCTGGCCAGGATCTTCGGCGTGATCTCGCCGAATGTGATGATGATGACGGTCATGATGAGCGTCGCGATCCAGGCGCCGGCGTCTCCCATCAGGGAGATGGCGATGATCGTGGCAACGGCGGACGATGCGATGTTCACCAGGTTGTTTCCGATGAGGATCGTGATGAGCGCTTCGTCGTAGTGCTCTTTTATATGATAGGCGTTCTTGCTGGAAGTCCTTTTTCCCTCTTCCGCCGCTTTGCGGAGCTTGACTTCGCTGGAGCTGGCGTAGGCGATCTCGGATCCGGAAAACACGGCGGATAAGAAGATGAGGCAGACGATCAGAAGGATATTGGCTATCATTTCGGCAGCCCTCCTTCCTCTTCGTCGTAGATCTCTCCCACGAGTTCTTCCAGGATATCTTCCACGGTAACGATGCCGGCGATTTGTCCGTCCTGCCTGCGGACGATCGCCATATGGGCCCGGTTGCTGCTGAGCGCGTCCAGCGCGTCGTCGATGGGCATCTCCAGCGGCAGCCAGAATGCCTTATCCAGCATGGAGCGGGCCTTCAGAGACTTGCGCCCCCGGATCTTTGCCTTCAGGAATTTACGGATGTGCAGGATGCCCTCCACGTTTCCGTCGTCATCCAGCACGGGAATGCGGGAAAAATGGCCGTCCGTAATGATCTGCAGGATCTCCTCGTCCGTCATGGATTTGGTGATCTTAACGGTCTTTTCCCAGGGAGTAAGGGCAAGTCTTACGGTTTTTACCGTGAATTCCAGGGCAGACTGCACCAGTTCTGCCGCATCTTCGTCGATCTTGTCCTCTTCGTCGATGTTCTCGATAATGTCGAACAGTTCTTCCTCTGTTACGGTGGGCTCCTCCGTATCGGCTCCGCCGATGAGCCGGGTCACCAGCCGGCTGACCCCGGAGAACAGCACGCTGACCGGAGCCAGCACCTTCATCAGGACGATGAGGGAGGGAGCGATGCGGGGTGCCAGCGCTTCGCAGCAGGCTTTCGCGTAGGATTTGGGGATCATCTCCGCAAAGATGAACACGACAAAAGCCGTTACGAATGTGCAGGCGGTAACGGCCCTGTTTCCCCAGAGTTTGGATGCTAAAAGCGTTGCCGCAGAGGAGCATGCAATGTGCATGACGTTATTTCCGATGAGCAGTGTCGTGAGAGCCTTATCGAAGTGGTCCAGTATGTAGAGGGCCTTCTTCGCTTTCGGGTCTCCGTCGTCCGCATCGGAAATCATGCGTATCTTGCTGACCGAAGCAAAAGCCGTTTCGGCCGCGGCAAAGTACGCGCCTCCTAAAAGCAGCAACGCTATAAAAACTAAATATCGCGGAATAACGGAAATACTTCCGGCGTCCATAAGGACGAATCACCTCCTGTGTTCAAACTGAAGTCATTATAACACACTCTGTACGACCGTACAATAGACTTACCATTTATTTCATATTTCTGACAAATTTATACTTTACAAAATTTGGTTTATCCGTTATGATATTACCAATATACCCCATCGCTTTCAAAAGGAGGTTTCCCATGCTGTCTTACGATGAATTCAAAAACGCCGTCCGCACAGATCTGAAGAAGTACATGCCCAGGGATTACGAGGGACACGAACTGGTAGAAACGAAGATCTACAAGATCAACCGCTGCGTGGATTCCTTCCGGCTGCAGCCTCCCGGCCCGCTTGCGCCGGCGGCAGCCATGCCTACGCTGAACTATCAGGACCTGTATCAGAGCATCGTCGCAGGCGCAAATATCGAGAAAGTTCTGCTCTTCATCGCGCAGACGCTGCAGTACACCCTCCCTCTGGAGATCGAGCGCCGCTGCGGTCTGCTCAGCGAAGAGAAGAAGCCGGACCCCTCCTGCCTGCACGTAGCGCTCATCAACAGGGAAAGAAACGAAGAGTATCTGAAAAACGTGCCGCACCACGATTTTATGGACCTATCCGCCATCGCTGTTCTGGAGGAGGGAGAAGGGTTTCTGTGCGTCGTGACGAACGAGATCCTGGAAGAGATGGACATGGATGTGGACAGTCTGCTGGAGACCGCCTGTTCCAACACGTTCGAGAAGTATCCGCCCGTTCTGGAAGACTCCCACCTGGGCCTGAACGCCTGGTGCGAAGGCAGCACCTTTGGCGCCGTCTGTCTCCTGGACGAGAATATGCTGAAAGAAGCGGCAGACATTCTGGACTCCGACCTTTACGTGCTGCCGGACAGTCTGCATCTTCTGTTTATCATCGCCGTAAAGAGCGTTCCGCGGGGCGTCGTTCTGGAGGCCCATCGCCGCGCCATGCTTCTGGAGCCGGACGCTTTCGATTTTCTGTCCGAGAACGTCTATTACTACGATAGAAAGAAAGGAAAACTGCGCATCCTCACGACGGGACGGAAGCGCTTTTCCTAGAAGCCCTTCCGTCCCGGGAAACAAAAAGGCCCTGCATTGCGCAGGGCCCGTTTTTGCTGTTTTATTCAAATCGTTGGAACTCTCTATTCTTCGGTTTCCAGCAGACCGTAAGATCCGTCGGCTCTCTTGTAGACCACGTTGACGCCGCCGCTCTCGCCGTCTTTGTACACGAAGAAGTTGTGTTCGAGCATCTCCATCTGCAGGATCGCTTCGTCGGAAGTCATGGGGTTGAGGCGGAACCGCTTGGTGCGGACGATGCCTTTTTCGACTTCTTCCGTAGGTGCTGCATCGGGGATCTCTTCGAAGATGATATCCTTCTGTTCTTTGTGACGGCGGATGAGCTTCGTCTTGAAGCGGGACATCTGCGTGGAGAGTTTGTCGATGACCTTATCCAGGCAGTAGTAGATGTCGTTGCTGGACTCTTCTGCGCGGAAGATCATGCCGGCTGCATAGATAGTTGCCTCAAGCTTGCAAAGCCCGGTCTTCACCTCGCTGCACATAATGGCAGCCTTGGCTTCTCCTGAGAAGTATTTGTCCAGTTTGGCGAATTTCTTCTCGATGGTGGCTTCCAGCTTGTCGCTCGGATTGAAGTTCTTGCCGGTGATTTCAATAAACATAACAAAACCTCCTTATTTGGTTTTTGCGAGGGTCACCCCTCGTCTTGATTATACCATAAAAGCGTCTGCCTGTGCTACAATAGTCCCATGAAACATACGGTAGTCGGCATACTCGCCCACGTGGACGCGGGCAAGACCTCCATGGCGGAGGCCATGCTCTACGAGACGGGGGCCATCAAGACTCTGGGCAGAGTCGACCATAAAGATGCATTTCTCGATACCCAGCGGCTGGAGCGCCGCCGGGGCATTACCATATTCTCAAAGCAGGCGATCTTCGATCTGGGGGATACCCGGGTGACCCTGTTAGATACCCCGGGCCACATGGACTTTTCCGCAGAGATGGAACGCACCCTGTCCGTGCTGGACTATGCCATTCTCGTCATCTCCGGTCCGGACGGTGTACAGGCTCATACCGCAACGGTCTGGGCTCTTCTGCAGCGCTATCAGGTGCCTACGTTTCTCTGGGTCAACAAAATGGACCTGGCGGAAGCGGCGGGGCCGGACGAAAGAGCGCGCATCCTGCAGCTGCTGCAGGGTAAACTGTCGCCCCACTGCATCGACATGCAGGCGGCAGATGCGGCGGAGACCATGGCGCTGGCGGACGAAACCGCGCTGGACGAATTTCTGGCGGAAGGCACGCTCGGACAGAGGACCATACAGAGGCTCGCCGCGGAACGCAGGATATTCCCCTGCTGGTTCGGCTCCGCCTTAAAGCTGGAAGGCGTGCGGGAATTTCTGGACGGCATGAAGAACTGTCTTCGCGAAAAAGCCTGGCCTTCGGATACCCGGGGCAGGGTCTTTAAGATCACTCGGGCGGAAGACGGCACGCGGCTCACCTGGATGAAGCTGACCGGCGGCAGCCTGAAGGTCCGCAGTGAGATCGCAAGCCCCGTGTCGGAAGACGGGGAGGAAAAGAGCGAAAAGATCACCCAGATCCGCATCTATAACGGAACGAAATACGAAACGGCGGAGGAAGTCCGCCCCGGACAGGTGTTCGCCCTGTGCGGCCCTGTGCTCACCTATGCGGGGCAGGCCATCGGTGCCGAGCGGGAGGCGAAGCAGCCTCTGCTGGAGCCGGTGCTTTCCTACCGCATCGTGCCGACGGACGGCACGGACGTCCACACGGCGCTGCAGAAGCTGTCGCAGCTGGCGGAGGAAGACCCCATGCTGCGCATCGTCTGGGAGCCGCGCCTGCAGGAGATCTGCGCCCAGCTGATGGGGGAAGTGCAGATCGAGGTTCTGCAGCAGAGCATCGAGGACCGCTTCGGCATGACCGTGTCCATCGATTCCGGCCGCATCCTGTATAAGGAGACCATCGAAGAACCCGTGGAAGGTGTCGGCCATTTCGAGCCACTGCGCCACTATGCGGAAGTCCACCTGCTGATGGAGCCTCTGCGCTCCGGCGAGGGCATCGTGCTGGAATCCCTGTGCCATGTGGACGATCTGGACCTGAACTGGCAGCGGCTCATCCTGACGAACCTGGCGGAGAAGACCCATCTGGGCGTGCTGACGGGGTCACCCTTAACGGACGTAAAGATCTCCGTCGTCGCCGGCCGGGCCCACCTGAAGCACACCGAAGGCGGCGATTTCCGCCAGGCTACGTACCGGGCGGTGCGGCAGGGCCTGATGAGCGCGAAAAACGTACTGCTGGAACCCTGGTACCGCTTCCGGCTGGAAGTACCTCCTGAATGCATCGGCCGGGCCATCGGCGACATCAAGGCCATGCATGCGGAGTTCGAGGGACCCGCGGACAGCGTGGACAGCCTGCTGCTCACCGGCACGGCGCCGGTCTCGGAGATGCAGGATTATCAGAAAGAACTGCTTTCCTATACGAAGGGCAGGGGCAAGCTCACCTGCCGATTCGAAGGTTATTTCCCCTGCCACAATACGGCGAAGGTGATCGAAGAGATCGGCTACGATGCCGAACGGGACGCCGAGAACCCGGCGGATTCCGTGTTCTGCTCCCACGGTGCGGGGGTCAACGTCAAATGGGACAAAGTGCGGGACTTCATGCACGTGGACAGCGGTCTTCGGGTGGCGGACGGCGAAGTGGTGGAAGCGTCTTCACCGAAGGTGCGCACGGCCGGCAGCCTGGATCTGGACGAACGGGCGCTGGAAGAGATCATGGCCCGGGAGTTTGGCCCCATCAAACGTCCCGTCTACAGCGCGGTGACCCGGGGAGAAAAGGCCGCGAGAGACGCCAAACGGCAGGAGATCCGCAAGGATTACCTGATCGTGGACGGTTACAACGTGATCTTCGCCTGGGACGAACTGAAGGAACTGGCCAAGGGCAGCTTTGCCGGCGCCAGAGAACGTCTCGTGGAGATGCTGGTGAACTACCACGGCTACCGCGGCGGCGAGCTGGTTCTGGTCTTTGACGGCTACAAAGTCAAGGGCAATCCCGGCACGCGGGAAGAGACCGGCGGCATCCATGTAGTCTACACGAAGGAAAACGAAAGCGCCGACAACTATATCGAAAAACTGGTGCACGAGATCGGCAAGAACTATCACGTGCGGGTGGCGACCTCCGACGGGCTCATCCAGCTGACGGCCCTGCGCATGGGCGTGCAGCGGATGTCTTCCCGCGAACTGGAATTCGAGGTGCGGCAGGCGCTCTCGGAGATCGACGACGTGCTGGCGTCCCAGGACAGGAGCGCGTATAAGCTGGGCGATCTGGTGGAACTATAGATGGAAAAAGAAGAAAAGCTGCTGCTGGCACAGGCAGAGGACAAGGCCCGCCAGCGGGACAATAAGAATATATTGACCCACACAGGGTTTCTCTCCATGGCGCAGCAGGCGCTGCTGGAACGGACGCATCCGGACGGCGTATTTTTCGGCGGTTACGAAGATGCCGAGCGCTGCATGCTGGTCTTCCTGCCGGACTGGCTGGAAGAGGTGCCGGAGGACGGCCCGATCTGCGTTTTGCGGGGGGCTTTGCCGAAGGGCGCGCCGAAGCTTACGCACCGGGATTACCTGGGTTCTTTGCTTGCGCTGGGCGTAGAGCGTTCCGTGATCGGCGACATTCTGGTGCAGGAAGACGGCGCGGACATCCTGGTTTCCGCAGACATGGCGGATTATCTGCTGCAGAATTACGTGCAGGCGGGCAGAACGCCTCTTTCCTGCGAGGTCCTGCCGCTTTCTGCGCTGCGGCCCGCGGTGTACGAAGTGAAGACCTGCCGGGATACGGTGGCGTCGCTGCGGCTGGACAGCGTGCTGGCATCCATGTTTTCCTGCTCCCGGGGTCACGCCCAGGAGGCGATCCGGCAGGGGCTGGCGGCGGTCAACAACCGCATCGTGGACAAGCCCGACCATTTTCTCTCCGAAGGCGATAAGGTGAGCCTGCGGGGCAAAGGAAAAGCAGTCCTCGTCCAGGTTGGCGGGAAAAGCCGCAAGGACAGGGACTGCATCGTATTTGAACGGTATCTGTAACGATCAGACAGCAAAGGAAAGCCGGTCCAGGCGGACCGGCTCTTTTTATCTTCGTATTGTGCTATCTGCAGGCGTCCACGAAGGCCTTGAAGATCTTCTTCATGTCTTCGTTGTCGTACATCATCTCGGGGTGCCACTGCACGCCGAGGGCGAATTTGCTTTTGCCTTCGATCTGGAATCCTTCGATCGTGCCGTCGTCCGGGGCTTTGGCGATCACCTTGATGCCCTGGCCCGGGTCCTTGACCGCCTGGTGATGGTAGGAGTTGATCATGACTTCTTCCTTGCCGATGATCTCAGCCAGCAGAGAGCCCTTTTCGAAAACGACGTGATGCCAGCCGTAGTTGCGGGGATAGCTGCTGTCGGAGTGTCTGCGGAATCCGCCCTTCTCCACGTCCTGATACAGCGTGCCACCGCAGGCGACGTTGATGATCTGGGAACCGCGGCAGACGCCCAGCAGATTCATGCCCTTTTCCATCGCATACTTTGCGATAAACAGATCCTGCTCGTCCCGTTTGGGAGAGATCAGGCCGCTGTACTTGTTGAACTCCCCGTAACGCAGCGGATCCACATCGTGACCGCCGGAGAGCAGCACGCCGTCGCACTGGTCGAGCAGCACTGCCACATTCTCATGCTCCAGCATGGTGGGGATCCAGAAAGGAATGCCGCCGTTTCTTTCGATGGCGCGGCTGTAGTCGATCGCTACATAGTCAAAGGTCTGTGCAGGAGCGCCGAATCCGGTGGCACGGGATACGACATCGTCTTCCTGATAGTTTACAGAGATGGCAATGAGGGGTTTCATGGGGATCCTCCTTTATCGATGTGCATGGGCAAAGATTGTTTTTTTGTGGCTACGATCCTATTTTATTTCTTCAGCAATCTCGGTGCAAGCAGAACTGCCAGCGCCAGACCGCAGATGCCCGCCGTAAGCTTCGCGGCGATCATGGGGACGGAAACTTCCGGAGCGGCAGCCGCCAAATAGGCAAGGTGGTCGCCGAATACGAAGCAGGCGGATGTGGCAAACGCAACGTTCAACATGCGGCCCTTCTCGTCCATCAGGGGCAGATCCGCCAGCGTCGGCAGCGAACTGGCCAGCGTGGTCAGGAAATCCCCGCTGGACACTTCGTTGATGCCCAGTTTTCGGCTGACGGCCGCAAGGGGCTTCTTCAGCAGCCTTCGGAGCACGGCCAGCATGGGAAAAGCGCCTGCGATAAAGATGCAGATCTGGCCGATGATCGTGCAGACTTCCCCCAGCCCGGTGAGTCCTTCGATGAGCGTCCGGTCCAGCAGAAACTGCAGTCCGGAGACCACGATGCCGAACACGGCGACCGCGAGGATGATCTTACCGAACACGATCAGAATGCGCACGATCAGGTCCTTTGCAAACAGAAGAAGCAGGGATAACACGATGGAAAGCACCAGCACGGGCAGCGTGTTTTTCAGCACGCCCGTCATCCCGTAGCCGCCTACGATGCCTCCGACCAGGCAGCCGATGGGGATCGTGATGAGCCCGCAGATGAGCCCGTAGATCATGGAGACCCGCTCTTCCGGCTTCGTGCTGGCGATGCCCAAGGGGATCGTGCAGAGCAAGGCGACGCCCAGCATGGAGCCGACGATCGCGCCGTTGAACACACCCATGGCGGGGTCATCCGCCAATTGCAGCGCCAGCGGATAGCCGCCCGCGTCCACGCCGGAAAAGATGCCGGCGAACAGCGAAGGATCTGCGCCCAGCCGACGGAAGAACGGGCAGACGACAGGAGAAAGCACCCGGGCGATGACTGGCGCCAAGGCGACGAATCCGCCCATGGTGATAAACAGCTTTTCCGCGCAGCCGAATCCGCGTTCGAATTCCGAGCCGAGCCCCAGTTTATTGTCCAGCAGATAATCCAGCGCACCGATCACGAAGAAGACTGCCATGATGCCGTTGATGATCTGTACAGCCATTCCGGTTTTACCTCAGCACGAATCCGCCGAAGGCCGCCTTCGCCGCCGCAGGATCCGCCTGGGTATAGGTCTTCGCCATAGCTTCGAAGGTCTTGCAGAAATTGCGGTACGGGATCTTGCCGCCCTTTGCGTTGTAGTCCTCGATCTGGGGGTCGAAGATATAGTTGACCCCGCCCACGGAAATGAACGCCACCATATGACCGGACACGCCGCCGGACTGGTTTGGCGCTTGGCAGGCGCAGGTGTAACTCTGCAGGCCGATGCGGCGGGTCATGCACATGAAGGCCGACGAATAGTCGTCGCAGACGCCAACGTTGTTCGTCAGGATATGATCCGCTTCCGTCACGGTAATGGCATCGTTAAAACTGTTATAACCGGACCGCACCCGCAGCGCACCGCCGCTGTAATCGTATTCTGCGTTATGGATCAGATAGTCGTAGCAAGCCTTTACCTTCTGATAGGTCGTCATGCCCGGCTGGAGGATCTGGGCGAAGATCTTGTCAATGAGCGTATCCAGCTCCGCGTCATTGGTCTTCATTGGATTGAGCGTCGCAGCGTTCAGGATGGTCTCGGGAGTCGCGTTTGCAGGAATGGATACAGGCTGCAGTGACCAACCCAGCGCCTGATAGGCTGCGGCTTCGCTCTTCGCGACTGTCATACTGCTGCCATAGTCGGAATAGAGCTTTACTTCTTCGATCTTCAGTTCCGGCGCTTTGCGTCGGCTCTCGTCCGCCATGTTGAGCGCGATGACGGCCACCTCGCTGCGCTTGATATTGCTGGTCGGGTGGAAGGTGCCGTACTCGTCGCTGCCGCTTAAGATTCCCGCATTGTAGAGCGCATAGACCGGTGCGGCATAGGCCGCCGACTTCGGCACATCGGGAATGACCGCAATATCCGCAAGCTCCTCCAGCGCGGCCTCTGGCAATGCCTTTGCCAGGATCGCTGCAAACTGCGCGCGGGTCGCCCTCGCTTTATAGTCGGGATAGGCGCCCGGCGCGATCACGCCGTTTGCTTCCGCATATTTTACATAAGCCTCGTACCATTCGCCGCCGGAAACGGACTCGATCTCCGAGCCGTAATACGTGCTGTGGATCCGGTCCGCGATCACCAGCGTCTCCGCCAGAGTGATGTTCCCGTCCGGATTGTACGTCGTTTCGCTGTTGCCGGATACGAAACCGTACTCAAACGCTGCCTCTACGTAGGGCGCATACCAGGCGCTCTCCGCCACGTCCTCGAACTGGCCTTCGTAGGTAAACTTCTTTTCGAAGTTCTTCATGCTGCCGGAGGCGGCAAAAGCAGGCACCGCTGCCGTTAGCAGCAGGATGAATACAAGAACTGTTGCGATCGTCTTTCTCATGGGATGTCCTTCCTTTCCTGCGGGTCGATTTCATTATATCAAAAAAGCCGGACCCGCGAAGGTCCGGCTTTCAGGCATAGAACATTTCTTTTAATACGTGATCGTGACCGTTCTGGTTGCACCATCCCAGGAGACGTTCGCACCGAAGTACAGCACGACAGCTGCAACGGGCAGCATGGTGCGGCCGTTGATGACGATGGGCGGACTGTCGAGGTTCGCGACGGTCATGCCGGTCTCGTCCCAGGCGAAGCCGCTGCCGATGCGAAGGAACATCGTCTTGCCGTCTCTCTTCATGGTCACGGTCCGGGTCGATCCATCCCAGCCCACGGTGCCGTTCATCGCCAGCATGACGGAGGCGATGGGAAGCATGGTGCGGCTGTTGCGGATGACCGGGGTGTTGCCCAGCTCATCCACGGCGGTGACCCGTCCATTGACCGTCATGACCGGATCGTCGATGCGCATGATGATGGTATTGCCGGCAGGCGCTTCCGACGCAACAGGCTCCGCAATGGGGTCGGGTTCGACCGGCGTTACAGGGGTCTGGCTTTCCTCTTCCGGATCGATGCTGATCTCGCTGATCTCCGTATCAAAGCCCATCTCCTCCGGCTCGTACTCCGGTTCGTCGTAAGTCCAGTGCGCGTAGACGCAGAAGTTTCCGCTCTTGACCGGCGTGGAATTGGTAACGCGGGAGCCGCCGGCCGCTGCCGTATACCAGCCGTCGAAGAGATAACCGTCTCTTACCGGATCTTCCGGCAGCGCATAACTACCGCTGGTCTTCTGCGCGGCTTTCTGATACATTCCGCCGTTTTCCGGCACGAATTCCGATGCGGAGGTGCCGTCCTCCAGCTGCATCTCCGCGATCCAGACCGTGCCGGCCGTATCCACATAGGGATGCATGCAGTGGTTGGCATCGCCGTTCTTATCCATGCGAAGCGTATATTTCTGCCAGCTCGTGCTGAGGGTCACGGACTGGAAAGCGGTGGAATAGCCCCAACGGAAGTACATGGATGCACCCGGTGTGCTGCTCTTGGCCCAGAAGCTCAGGGTCATGGCCTTCGAGTCGCCCACGAAGTTATCGTAATTTCTGCTGCCCTGGGTCAGGGTCTGGATGCGCAGATCCTTGCCGTTGGAACCCGCCGATCGGTTGTCGATCCGCAGGGAATTGTACCCGTCGTGCTTGTTCGCCGTATCGATGGAAAGCGTGGCGACGGAGGTGTCGCGGCTGCTCCAGTATCCACTGTCCAGCTGCCTCGCGAAATCAGAATTGAGCAGATAGTTTACACCGCTGTAATTATTGAAGCACTGCAGCGTATAGGCCGATGCAGACCAGACCGCATACAGCGTGACTGTTGCATCTCCATTCTTGACGGCCGGATAGATGTTCTCTGCGACCAGCGATGTGTCGTCCTGGTCGAAGATGCGGCTGCTGCCATCCCTGGACAGGGACCAGCCCAGGAATTCATAGCCGCTTCTGGTGAGGCCGAAGGAGGCTGCATTCCAGAGACCGTATTCCGGACTTCCGCTACCGTAGGCCCATTTGTTAGTGACAGCAGATCCGTTCTGAAGGATCTGCCCCGAAGAATTCTGGCTGAAGTTCGCTGCGCTGACAGTCCCGCCGTTGGCGTTGAAATTCATGGTCAGTTTTCCCGCCTTGGCAGTCGTGCTGGTATAGGCCGGGGTCACGAAGCCCTGGATGCGATAGATCGTGTTCTTTCCGTTTGCATCCGGGCCCTTGGTATTGACCGATTCGTAAAATTCTCTTACGACAGCGCTGTCGCGTTGAATGGTCCGGAACTTACCTGTCGAAGCGTCGTAGTCTCCGGAGACGATGCCCACATGGCTGGTGGAGGTCGGGAAACCGTTGACATCCCGCTTTACGACATAGTAGGTATAGTTGCCGCCCATGGACTCGTAGAGAATAATATCGCCGACCTTGGGTTTATAGCCGGATTCTCTGGAATGATAGGTGGCGCCCTGATTCTTTACCGTGTTGTGGATCTTGCCGCAGCCGGTGGCGGAAGGCATGATGGACGTGGAGATGCCGGCTTCCCGGAAACACCAGGTGACGAAGGTGGCGCACCAGTTGTTGCCCTGGGTAGACGGGGAGATCCGGTTGAAATATTCCACATAGTTTTTACCGGATTTTGCGGTGCCGGACAGATCTGTCTTCGAGCTGCCAGCATGGTAACCCACCTGGCTCCTGGCCACGTTGATCAGGTCCGCGATCTGATTTCCCGTCAGATTGACGTTCATCAGCTTGGTATAATAGGGCCCGCTCTTGTACGACGCGCTCATCTTATCGTAGACCGCAGGGCTCGCTGCACTCACCGGTACCACGCAAAGCGAAAGCGCCATGCACAGGACAAGCAAAAGGGATAAGAAACGTTTTTTCATCAATGGTAACCTCCTACTCCAATTCCTTCAGACGTTCTTCCACGTATATCGTTTTCGGGTGACCCGAAGCATAGACGGTTGAAAATACAGGCTGTGCCTGCAGCAGATACTCCTTTTCCCGGACCGGATCTCCCAGCTGCCGGTAGGCCTTCGCAAAATTGCAGGCAGATTCTGCCTTCCCAACGAGGTTTTCCTCGTTCAGATACTGCAGTCCATCCTGCAGCGCCTCGATCGCTGCGTCCGGATCCTCTTTTGTGAGATAAGCGACCGCCAGATTATTGAGCCACAGCGCCAGTCTCTCGAGACCCGGGTACAGCACTTTCGCCTGCTGAATGATATCCCGGTAGATCGCGATCGCTTCCTCAGTCTGTCCTGCCTGATTCAGAACGATCGCCAGTTCTGCATTTTCATCCAGGAAGTTGAAGTTCTGTTCCCCGAAGAATTTCCGGGTCAGTTCTACGTTCTCTCTACCCTTTTCGATCGCCGTCTTCAGGTCGCCCTCCGTGCGGGCCAGCAAAGTTTCAAAATTCAGTTCCGTCATCGACAGATTGGAACCCCTGTCTACTTTTCCGAGTTTTTTCTCCTGCGCATAATATTTTTTGCCAGACTGCACATCGCCGAGAAGCAGCGAGACGGTCGCACGGAGAGCGTAGGCATACGCCATCGTGGCCCGCGCGAAGCGGTCGCTTTGCAGTTTGCTGCTACTCTGATAGACTTCTTCCAAATCTTCAAAAGAATCCAGGATCTTCTGTACATCCCGGCCGCCAACGGCATAATAACTGAATTCACACCGTGCAGTTTTCAGACGGGAGAAGGGATCGGACACCATGGCTTTCACCCGGCTCAGGCTGCTCTCCACATCTTCCTGCGGGATTCTCGCAAGAAATGCATTAAACACAAACTGAAGATGAAGATCGACCAGTTCCTGTTCTGTCAGTTCACCGGTTTCGCCGCAGCGCTGCATCAGAGACAACGTCTGTTTTGAATCGAAGGGTTCGTGCAGCAGCATCGCTGTCAGCTGCCACAGCAGCTGTATGGATACCGGCTGCATCTGAACATCACCCAGTAGTTTTTTTGCGGCAGCGATATCTTTTGCTGAGATCGGCATCATGCTATACCCTTCCAGTATTGCCGACAAGAGCAGCTTCAGGCGCATCGGATCCAAACCGCCTCGGATACTGCAGGCTGCGCAGATCGCGTTCTCGCAAGTCTGCAGGAGATCCCGCTCCGTTTGAAGCGGCATAAAGTTTACACTGCCGACGCTTTCCAACTGGTCCTTCAAATAGCGGAACAACCCGTCAAAGACCTCGGCCGGAAACCCATCCTCCCGCAGGCATTCTGCAATCAGCGGATGCATGGAATGCCGCTCGGAGCCGCCTTCGATCCACCCTTTGCCGGAAAGAGAGGAAAGGATCTCCCGGACCTTCCCGGCCGTAAGATCCGGCAGCGCATAAGCTTGCAGCTGCTCCGCTGTGTACTGGCGGTACGGCAGCGCAGACAGCACGCGGCACAGCTGCTTTTCCTCTTCCGAAAGCTTTTCTTCCCGATAAAGGCTCCGGTAGATGCGCTTGATCTGCGGATATCCTGCCGATGCCAGCGCTTCTTCCGCAGAGCGGACAGAGCGCTCGATGATCTCATCGATGCTCCAGTCGCTGCGGTTTGCGCTGAGCGCGATCAACCGTATCGTTAACGGATGCTGAAGAAAACGGTAGCGGGGAATGCTTTGGATCAGCAGATCCTTTTCCCGTTCCGTCATCGTTTTCTGATAATGCCTGCGCATCAGAAGCAGCGCCGCATGCTCCTGCAGTTCCTCCAGACGGATCTCGGCGAAGCCTTCCGGGGCATTTTCCCGGGATGTGACCACCACAGGACATTTCAGTTCCGCAAGCTCCTGCCAGAAAGGGAGCTCCTCTTCGGCGATCTCCGCATTATCGATCGTAAGGATGAGGGAATCCGGTGCAACGCTGCCCATCAGATACAGACATTCGTGAAACGCCTGATCCGGATCTTCCGACTGCAGGGAAGAAAAGCATCCTGCCAGGCTGCTCCGCAGACTGCCGGCATAGGGTACGGCGACGCAGTTTTGAAAACGGTGCGTTTTCGAAAAATGTGCGTGCAGCTGGCGCAGCAGCTCGGTCTTGCCGATGCCGCCGATGCCTGTAATGAAGATCTTCTGTTTCTGGTTGACCGCTTCCGTCAGGTCGTAGAGTTCTCTTTCCCGTCCGAAAAACAGCGCAGCGTCTTCCGCAGCGCCGAATACAGCCTTGCTTTTTCTCTGAAGCGGGAGACTTCCGGCTTTCCGGTCGCTTTCAAAGCGATCCAGAGACCGCGGATCATACTCCCTTTCTTCCACCTGGCGGACAAACTGCGCTGTTCCGGCCGAATTGCCGCACATGGCACAGATCATCATCATGGTAAAGATCCACGCATCGCAAAACAGAGGAGACAATTCTTTGCGCGTCCCCTCGCAATAGTGCTTCAGGAAAAACCGGCAATCCTGTTTGGAGAGCAGCCCATTCTCCTGAGAAGCATTGATCAAAAATTCAAACTTGCGGAAAAAGACATCTTCGTGATAACGATGTTCGTTCAGAAAGGATGCGATCCGGCCGATCTGTTCCAGAAGAAGCCCCGGATCCAGCGTATGCAGGACCTCCTCCCGGTATTCTTCATAGAAAGGCACCGTATCCTTCAGATTGCAGAAGTCGGAAGCATAGCGGCCTTTCTCTCTGTCCCAGAGTTCTTTGCCATAGACACCTTCCTGCCATTCCGGAGCGAGGACCTGACGCCAGAAAGACATTAACGTAAGACCGCTGCGATATTTCTTGGTAAGCACGCCGTTCGAAAAGATCGGATAATCGTTTACCGTTAAAATGCGATATAGATTTCTTAGCGTAATATTGTACTGATCCATATGTTAACCGCCGAAATACATTTCAAACCTGCATTTATTATAACATTTGAATTTCCTTCTTTAAGTTCTGCCAAAAGACGAGGAAGTTTTTCACAAAAATTAGTCGTTTTTTTACAAGACACAAAAACCCCGGCACGATGCGTACCGGGGAATCGTTCCTGATAAGTGTTCAGTTCTTCAAACTCTGGATCGGTGCCGGGATGCGTCCGCCGCGGGCGATAAATTCCTCGCTGGATTCGGGATGCACGGGCATGATGGGGGCGCTGCCGAACAGGCCGCCGAACTCCACCGCGTCACCCACGCCTTTGCCGGGCGCGGGGATGAGCCGCACAGCCGTCGTCTTGCTGTTGATCATGCCGATGGCTGCCTCGTCCGCGATGATCGCAGAGATCGTGGAGGCCGGCGTATCGCCGGGAACGGCGATCATGTCTAAACCGACAGAGCATACGCAGGTCATGGCTTCCAGTTTATCGAGGGTCAGCACGCCGCTTTCCGCTGCCGCGATCATGCCCTCGTCCTCGGACACAGGGATGAACGCGCCGGACAGACCGCCGACGGAGGAGCTGGCCATGACGCCGCCCTTCTTCACCGCATCGTTGAGCAGCGCCAGAGCTGCTGTGGTGCCGTGGGTACCGCAGGTTTCCAGCCCCATCTCTTCCAGGATGCGGGCGACGGAATCACCCACGGCCGGAGTGGGAGCGAGAGACAGGTCCACGATGCCGAAGGGTGTATCCAGCCGGCTGGCCGCTTCCTGCGCCACGAGCTGACCCATGCGGGTGACCCGAAACGCAGTCCTTTTGATGGTCTCCGCCAGCACGTCGAAGGGTTGACCCTTCACCTGCTTGATGGCGGAATGCACCACGCCGGGGCCGGAAACGCCCACGTTGATGACCTTTTCCGCCTCGCCTGCGCCGTGGAAGGCGCCGGCCATGAAGGGATTGTCCTCCACCGCGTTGCAGAAGATGACGAGCTTGGAACAGCCTGCGCCGCCGCTTTCCGCGGTACGCGCCGCCAGATCCTTTACGGTATGGCCCAGCAACTTGACCGCATCCATGTTGATGCCGGCCTTGGTAGAGCCCACATTGACGGATCCGCAGACCCGCTCGGTGGAAGCAAGGGCTTCCGGCAGGGAGCGGATGAGAAGCTCATCTGCCCGGGTCATGCCCTTTTGCACCAACGCGGAATAGCCGCCGATAAAGTTGACGCCGCAGGTCTTCGCCGCCTCGTCCATCGCCTTGGCAAAGGGAACGTAGTTCTCCGTATTCGATGCAGCAGCCACCAGCGCCATCGGGGTCACCGAAATGCGCTTGTTGACGATGGGGATGCCGAACTCGGACTCGATGTCTTCGCCCACCTGCACCAGGTTCTGCGCATAGCGGCAGATCTTGTCGTAGATCTTTCGGCAGGCCTTGGCCGGATCGACCTCCGCGCACGAAAACAGGGAAATGCCCATGGTGATCGTGCGGATGTCCAGATGCTGCTGATCGATCATCTGCAGCGTGGACAGGATCTCTTTCTGATTGAGCATGGCAGCCTCCTAGATCCGGTGCATCGCGTCGAAGATATCTTCGCGCTGGATGCGGATGGTCTGCCCGATCTCCTTGCCGAGATCCTCCAAAACGCCGCTCATCTCCTTGATGGAGACGGATGCTTTGTCCATGTCCACGATCATAACCATGCTGAAATTGCCGTCCATGATCGTCTGCGAAATGTCCAGGATGTTGATATTGTTTTCAGCCAGTTTCGTACAGACGGCCGCCGTGATGCCTACTCTGTCCTTGCCCAGCACGGATACGATCGCTTTCATGTTCTTATTTTCCTTATTTCTTCAGGCTGTCGCGGATCTCACGCAGCAGAACGATATCCTCGGGGGGTTCTGCGGGCGCTTCGGGTTCTGCGGGCTTCTCCTCTTCCTTTCTCTTCATCTTGTTCATCGCCTTGACGATCATGAAGAGCACCCAGGCGACCAGCAGGAAGTTGATGATGGCCTGGATAAAGTTGCCGTAGGTGAGATTTGCGCTGCCGACGGTGACCGCCAGAGAGCTGAAGTCGATGCCGCCCATCAGCATGCCGATGATCGGCGTGATGATGTCTGCCACCAGGGAGCTGACGATCGCGGTGAACGCGCCGCCGATGATAATGCCTACGGCCATGTCCATGACGTTGCCGCGGGAGATGAATTCCTTAAATTCCTTCATCATTGTAGTATTCCGCCTTTCTTAATATTAAAACTAATAAAACGTTGCCACAGGTTGTTCAGGTTCGGTCGCACCCTCGATCTTGCTGACGACCAGGATGGGGCCGGTCTTGCTGCCGTAAGCCTTGCTCTTGCCGACGCGGATCTTCGCGGTCACGGTGACCCAGGAGCGCTTGGCCGGCTTGACGCCGTGCCACTCGCACACGAGTCCTGCCATCTGGATATCCTCCACGCAGCAGGTCATCACCTGCCGGCCGAAGATAAAATCGGAGCCCTGCAGTACGCCGGACGCGCCGGTGATACCCTTGACGCGTACGGTCTTGCCTTCGTAGGACGGCATGTCCTCGGAAAGATCGCGGTACCAGAGCGCATAGTCCTCATCTTTGATCTCGATGACGGGCGCTTCCTTATCGAAGGGAAGCGGATCTTCGATATCGTCCACGATGGCGTCGCCGGAGGGCAGCTCGTAGAAGATGTCCGGCCGGCGGGACACGCCGCGCACGACTTTATGCAGCGGCATGCGGTCCATGCCTTCCCGGTAGCGGTTGAACACGACGCAGTCCGCGCTCTTCAGCTTGTCGTAGACCAGCTGGCGCATGTTCTGATTGTACGCGAGGAACGTGTTCGCGTCGTAAAAGCTGTATTCCTGATAGATGATCCAATGCTCCGGCATCTCCTGGAACAGATGGTCCAGCATCCACATGCCGTTGTATTCGATCATGATGCGCTCGGGGGCGTGCTTTTTCTCCAGTTCCAGCAGGAACTTGTTGTTGATCTGGTCCGGGTCATCCAGGATCTCCACCACCACGTTGTCTTCCCAGAAGCGCTCGTGGCGGAACTCCTCGATCCCCTCTTCACACTGGATGACCAGGGTCTTCTCCCCCGCGTTGAAATTCGGGTCTTCCAGCGTATCCTGTATAAACTTGGTCTTGCCTGCTTCCAGAAAACCGGTAAACAGGTAGACGGGCATTTCCTTGGCCATATTACGCAACTCCGAACAGGCGCTTGACTTCGTCTTCCTTCATCTGGGCACCGATGACGCACAGCATGCCGGTAGCGGCTGCAGGTCCCTTGCGGACGTTGATCTCGCCCGGCGTGTAGTCGAAGTGGATCCAGCCCTCTTCCTTATCCTGTACGATACCCTTGGCTCTGAGTACGAAGCCGTAGGTCCAGGTGTCGTCCAGCTCCTTGAGCTTTTCTTCGATCTCTGCGACGGTGAACCGGGCAGCGGTCGTCTCGCCCCAGCTGGTGAACACTTCATCCGCATCGTGCTCGCCGTCGTGATGATGGTGGTGATGGTGATGGTGGCCGTGCTCATCGTGGTGATGATGGTGGTGATGCTCGTGCTCGTATTCGTCGTCATCGTCATCTTCGTCATCGTCGT
>JAGAHX010000053.1 GCA_017626845.1 Bacillota bacterium | reverse complement strand
TTCACGTAGCCGAGCTTCTGCAGATAGGGCAAATGATGCTCCACAGGGCCTCCGTAACACAGTTTGCGGATACCCTGTTTTTTTAATTCCGCCGTTAGAAAGCGCCCTACGGAAAAGTCCCGGTATTCCGGGATGGTGTAATCCAGCACGAGGTTGAGGACGCCGCCGTCCGCCTCCCCCACAGTAACGCCTACGGGCAGACCCTTGCAGCAGATGACGTAAGCATCGGTGGCATCGGAAAAGTCTAAAGCAATGCCGGGGAAACAGGCACGGATATCGTCCCGGCGGCTGTCGATAAAGTAGTGCAGGAACGCGTCACCCCTCCCTGTCTTCACCAGGTCGAAATCTTTGTCGGTGCGGGTCATCTTCCACAGGAAACGCAGGTTGATGAGCACGAGGCAGAAGTTCATGAGCGCCGTCGGATAGGAATGGATGATGAGGGCGTACACCGTAAAGATGCAGCTGCCGATGGTGTTGATGACGCGGAGCTTAAAGACCGACGTCATCAGCATGGATACCAGGACCAACAAAGAGCCCAGATAACCGACGGCTTCGATCAGCATGTGGGTATTCATGGAGATTTCTCCTTTTGCTTTTTTCTGATTGGTTTTATACTGAAATCGTAACAGAAAAGAACGTATTTCTCAATGAAGAGGAAAGAATAATGAGACTGGCAACCATAAAGCTTGACGGCAGAGAAACTGCCGGCATCGTAACAGTAAAAGGCGTGCTGCCCATCGCCTGTCTGAACGCAGCCAAGGGAACGGTCTGGAAAGAGGACCTGTTCGATCTGATCGAGACCCAGCAGCTGAAGACGCTCACGAAGTGGTATAACGACGGCGGCAAAGAGGCACTGGAGAGCGTTCCGGGGGTCATCCCCCAAAAGGAAGTCGTCTACGGCCCTCTGTACCGCAATCCGAAGCGCATCTTCGGCATCGGCCTCAATTACGTGGACCACGCCGGCGACATCGGCATGGCGGCGCCCCAGGGCTTCCCCGGCAGCTTCTTCAAGATGGCGGACACCCTCGTCGGCCCCGGAGACGATATCTGCCTGCCGAAGCTGAAAGAAGCCTGCCGCACGACGGCGGAGGCGGAACTGGGCGTCATCCTTGGGAAAGACTGCAGAGACGTTTCCGAAGAGAACTGGCTGGACGCGGTCGCCGGCTACACAACCATCCTCGACATGACGGAGGAATCCATCCTAAAAGGCAACGAATATGTGCAGGGCAACCCCCGCTACCTGACGATCGTCAAGAACTTCCCCACCTTCTTCTCCTTCGGTCCCGAGCTCGTGACCCCGGACGAGGTGCCGGACGTTCTGAAGCTGGAAGTGCAGAGCGTGCACAATGGCGAAGTCTACGCGAAGAACGTGGTCGCCAACATGACGCACCGCCCTGCCCGCCTGGTCTCCCTGCACTCCTCGATCCAGGGCTGGTATGCGGGCGACGTGCTGTCCACGGGAACGCCCAGAGCCTTCCCCCTGGCGGACGGCGATACCGCCGAATGCCGCATCGTCGGACCGGACGGATTCGAAATGAGGCCTCTCGTAAACCCGGTCGTAGATTTAAAGAAGCGCTGAATGTTGGGGACGGTTCTCTGTCCCCGTTTTTTTATTCGATCGAAACGACGATGGCGGTTCCCGCCTTCACCCGGAACTTCACTTCCTTTCCGGCGAAGGGAAAACCGTAGATGCGGGATGGATCGTCCTGATAGCCGGGCCTGGGATCCAGTTCCAGAATAGCCCTGAGAGCCTCTGTTTTGCCCTCTGGAAGGCGTTCGGCCCATTCTGCAGGGATTTCCACCTTCAGCGTCTCCACGCTGCGCAAACGGCCGATTCCGCGGCTGGCATCCGGTATGCTCTCCGTATAGGGCATATAGGGTTTGATGTCGAAGATGGGCGTGCCGTCCATCAGATCCACGCCGGACACGTGGATGACCGGGCCGTCTGCGCTGTCGAGTTCGATCCCCTCGATCTTTACGACGGACAGGCCCAGGGAATTGGGCCGGTTGGGCGACCGCGTCGCGAACACGCCGACCCGGGTGTTGCCGTCCAGTTTCGGCGGCCGCACCGTGGGGCTCCAGGCTGGGTGCTCCGCAGCCTCCTCGTGACCGTCGTAGCGGCCTTCCGGTTTCGCAGAAGCGAATCCTTCGGAGAAGTGCCAGATGAGCCAGATATGGCTGTAGTTCTCCAGCCCCCGCAGCGCGTCGGGATTGCGGTACGCCGGCTCGAACACGATGGTGCCTTCCAGTTCGGGCACGAGCCCGGACTGCCGGGGAATGCCGAACTTGGAGGATAGATCCGTGCAGATATGGGCGATCGGGTGAATGATATGCTGCGTCATGGTAACAACTCCAGTAGTTCCTGCGGCCTGTGGATGATGGTCTTCGCGCCGCTGGCGACGAGCCAGTCCTCGTCCCGGAAGCCCCAGGCGCAGACGATGCATTCCATGCCGGCATTTTTCGCGGTCTGGATGTCCACTTCCGTGTCGCCGACGTAGATGGCTTCTGCGCGGGTCAGGCCCTGGCGCGCCAAAATACGGTCGCACAGATCCGGCGCCGGCTTGATGGGCATGCCGGGCAGCGGACCGCTCCAGTCGTCCAGCAGGCCACCGAAGTACCGCTCAGCCAGCCGGGCCACGTCGTCATCCGGCTTGTTGGAGACGCAGGCCAGCTTATATCCCCGGCGGCGCAGTTCGGCAAGCGCTTCGGGAATGCCGTCGAAGGGCTTCGTCGTGTCGTTGCAGTGCTGCTCGTAATGGTGCTTGTACACCGTGCGGACCTGCAGTTCCAGATCTTCCGGCGTTCCTTCCGGCACGGCCCGGTGGATGAGATTGATGATGCCGTTGCCTAAAAAACGGCGGTTTTCGGCAAATGTTCTCTGGGGCAGGCCGCATTCGGCCAGCGCCCAGTTGACGGAGTCCGACAGATCCCGGAGCGTGTCCAGGATGGTGCCGTCCATATCAAATAAAACGATCTTATATTTCTTTTCCATATTTTTTTTTACTCTACTCGTCCCGGATCATGCGCACGCACAGCTGCAGCAGCAGACGGTCCCGGTGATCCTTCAGGGAGAGCCCGGTGAGCGCCTCGATCTTCTCCAGGCGCTGGAGAAGTGAGATCCGGTGGATGTGCAGTTCCTCCGCCGCCTTGCTGGCATTGCCGCAGCAGCGGAAATACACTGCGAGGCTCTTCAGATATTCGCTGCCCTTCTCGTCCGCGGAAAGCAGGGGCTGCAGCGTCTGTGTGGCAATGGAGACCGCCTGCTCGTCCCTCAGCAGCGCCGCGATGAGCGCAGCTTCCTTCGCGTCTTTATACGTATACATCCCGCCGGGAGAATCCGCCGCGTACGCCAGCGCCATGGCAGCCTGGCGGGCCAGCAGCGGAAAGTCCGCAGGCGCATCGCCCGCTGGACAGATCCCAAACGTGAGCGCCGCATCCGCCAGGTTCTCCTGCAGTTTGCTGCGCAGCACTTCCGTTATGCGCTGCAAGTCTTCCGCCTCTCTGCTCTGCCGGACCTGCACGTAAAGCAGAAACTCCAGCGACATGGCCGCATACATGCCCCGCAGCCCGCAGAGCCGGCAGGCGCTTTCGATCGCATTCTCCGCCAAGGCCGCTGCCTCCGCAGCCCGGGCGGAATATTCCGGCACGTCTTCCGGCAGCGCAGCCCGGAAACGGATGCAGGCGTAGTTCAGACTCAGGTCGAACTTCAGCCGGAGCCCCTGGACCGCCATCTGCTGCAGATCTTCCCCGCCGGATGCCAGATTCCAAACGAAGTCGTTCTTCAGCTTCCGTTCCGTCAGATATTCCACGTTGCGCCGGTGGATGCGCCGGATGAGGTCCGTCTGGACCTGGGCAAACCGGACTTTCCAGGGGATGCGGAACACGGGCAGGCCGTTTTTCTGCGCCTGCAGCCGCAAAGCCAGCGGAAATTTGTAGGCGGGGTCGCGGAACGCAAACAGCACGCCGCAGGCACCGCTCGCCGCAAGTTCCTGCAGGAACGCGGAAAACTTCGCTTCGTCCTCCGTGCACCCTTCTGCCGTGGATAGCACAAGATCCCCGGGCTGGACGAAGTCGTCCGCCGGGTATTCCTGCACGGTAACGGCAGAGATCTCGGCGCTGGCCGGGTCACCGGCGTAGGCCAGCTGTTCGATGCCGGGCACTAAATTGTCGCGAAGCATGTCGGAAACTGTGTAATTCATAGCCGTATTATACCATAAGAAAAAGCCGGGCTGTTACACCCGGCTCAGGAGGCTGCAAGTTAAATGAGGGCCAGCGCCTGATCGAGATCGGCGATCAGGTCGTCCGCATCCTCGATACCGATGGACAGGCGCACCTGGCCGTCGTAGATCTCGGAAGCGTAGCGTTCCTCGGGGCTCATGTCGAAGTGGGACATGGAGGGGCTGTGCTGGATGAGGGAGTCCACGTTGCCCAGCGAAGTCGCCAGGGAGAAGACCTTGACGTTGTTCATCACTTTGCGGACAGCGTCCATGCCGCCCTTGATGTCGGCGCTCATCATGCCGCCGAAACCGTTGTGCATCTGCTTCTTGGCGATGGCGTGGGTGGGATGGCTCTCCAGACCGGGATAGTACACGCGGTCGATCTTGGGATGGTTCTCCAGGAACTTCGCGACCTTCATGGCATTGGCGCAGGTCACATCCATACGGGCGGCCAGCGTCTTCATGCCCTGCATGACGAGCCAGGCCTCGAACGGTCCAAGCACGGCGCCGAAGCACTGCATAAAGGGCATTCTGCAGCGGTCGATCAGTTCTTTGCGGCCGGCGATCATGCCTGCCGTTGCGGTGCCGTGACCGCACAGATACTTCGTCGCGCTGTGAACGACCATATCCGCACCCAGATCGATGGGGTTCTGCAGATAGGGAGAAGCGAAGGTGCTGTCGACGATCAGCTTCATGCCTTCGTGTTCGTGAACGATCTTGGCGATCGCTTCGATGTCGGAGATCTTCAGAGTCGGGTTGGCCGGGGTCTCCACGTAGACCAACGTCGTATTGGGCTGGATGGCGTCTGCAACATTCTGGGGATCCGTGGTGTCGACTCTGGTGTAGGTGACCCCGAAATTGGTCAGGACCTTGGCGAACAGCGTAAACGTGCATCCGTAGATGACGTCGCCGAAGACCACGTGATCGCCGGCCTTCAGGCAGGACAGAGCTGCCGTGGAGATGGCGCCGAGGCCGGAAGCCAGCGCCAGTGCCGCTTCTGCGTGCTCCAGATGAGCTACTTTTCTTTCCAGTTCGTCGCTGGACGGACCGCCGAAACGGCTGTAGACGAAGCCCTGGTCCACGTGCTGGTTGAGGTAGACAGCGCTGTCGAAGTCGTCCAGGATAAAGGTCGTGGTCTGATAGATCGGGCTGGTATGGGTGGCTGCGATGCTCTTGTAGTCGCCCCACAGCTTCTGATGGACTTGGTTGTCGTGAAGAAGATCGGTCTTGAAACTCATAGCTTTACTCCTTTTCGTATATGGATGGAAATGTTTGAACAGGTTTTTGCACTTATACTTTACAGGAGCCAAAGACGTCCAACAAGAAACAAAGTGTAGTTTGTCCAAAAGGATAAGACTACACTTTGTTCTTTCTTCTATTTCTGTTCCAGGTACTTCAGAGCGCAGCGGATCTGCGCTTCCATAAACAGCGGGATCGCCTTTTCGTTAAACCGATAGGCCGGATTATGCAGCCCCGGCCATTCTCCGGTGTCATCCGCTGTTCCATACCAGAGGTAATTGCCTGGCATGTAGGGCAGGAATTCTGCATAATCGTCGCCGCCCATAGCCTTTACGCCCTCCGTTACGATGCAGTCCTCGCCGAAAGCCTCCTTGATGGTCTCGGCGCACAGTTCCGCCAGATCCGGATCGTTGTATAGCAGCGAATTGCCGCACTTCAGTTCGATCTCGCAGGTGCAGCCGTTGATGGCGCAGGCTGCCGCGACCACTTCCTTGAACCGGGCGTGCACCGATTCGTGACCCGCATGCAGGCACCGGATGGACCCCTGCATCTCGCAGGTCTCCGGGATCGTGATCTCCTTCTCCCCACCGTGGATCATGCAGTTCGTAATAACGGTGGGTTCCAGCGCCGACTGCTCCGCCGTGATCATGTTCTTGATCGCCAGCAGCACGAAAGCGCTGGCATCCACAGGGTTTACCGCCTGGTGAGGTCTGCCTCCGTGGCCGCCCTTGCCGCGGATCACGATCTTATAATAATAGCTGGAAGCCATCGCAGGCCCGGGAACGACGCCGAACTGGCCAAGCCGCAGGGCCGGGCTGTTGTGGCTGCCGAAGATCGCATCGGGATGACCCGCCATCTCCACGGCGCCGTTGTCGATCATGATCTGTGCGCCGGCATCCTCCTCGTTGGGCTGGAACAGGAAGACGACACTGCCGGGGATTTCGTCCCGGTGCTTCGCCAGAATTTTGGCAACGCCCAGCTGGATCGCAGTATGCGCATCGTGACCGCAGCAGTGACCCGCCGTCTTGCTTTCCGATGCAAACGGTTCTCCGCTCTTCTCCTCCATGGGCAGCGCGTCGATGTCCGCCAGCAGCATTAACCGCTTGCCCGGTTTTCCGTCGTTGAGCGTCGCGATGACGCCGGTCCCGGCGCATTCCTGTATGCTATCCAGGTCCAGTTTCTTTAAGTATTCTTTGATGATCTTCGACGTGCGGAATTCCTGAAAACCGGTCTCCGCATGCTGATGGATATCTCTGCGGATCGCGACGATCTCCGGGGTGACCGCTTCGATCTCCTGTTTCAGATTGCTGATCATGGTATGCCTCCTTGCCGATGATACGGTTGTTCTCACGATTACTATAACACAGGGGGATGCCGGTTTTTGACTGATATTTTATAAGGAGTTCCGGTAAAAACGGGCTACAAAATCGTAAAAAGGGCATGCCCTGCGGCATGCCCTTTCGGATACATGGTCTTCGGTTATTTTACGAATCCGTTGTTCTCGATGCGCTTGTTGAGTCTGGTGAAGATCTCGTCGGTGATGGTGCCGGCATCTCTCGCCCAGTCTTCCGCATAGATGGCCTTGTCGCCGTCGCGGCCCAGCAGGATGGCAACGTCGCCCATCTTAACATCGGGGATGTCGGTGACGTCCAGCATCATCTGATCCATGCAGATGCGGCCTGCGCCCTGGCAGTACTGGCCGTGTACGATGGCCTTCAGCTTGCCGCCGGACAGGTTGCGGGGCACACCGTCTGCGTAGCCGATGCACAGGGTCGCGATCTTGGTCGGTCTCTGTGCGGTAAAGGTGCGGCCGTAGCCGACGGTCTCTCCGGGAGCGATCTCGCGGACGGAGGCGATGTGGGCTTTCAGGGTCATGACCGGTTCCAGATGAACGGGTCTCTTGGTGTAGTCTTCATAGACCTGCTGCGCACCGTACATGCAGATGCCGAAGCGGGCGTAATCCGCCTCGGGCAGCGGAGAGTAGTTGATGCTGCCCAGAGAGTTCTGGCAGTGTACGTATCCGGGGTCGACCCCTCTCTTCTCCAGCTCGTGCTTCGCCTTGAAGAAGGCCTCGATCTGGCCCTTCGTGAATTCCACGTGCTGCTCCTCGCCGGTATCGGCAACGGGCAAGTGGGTGAACATGCCGGTGCACTGGATATGCTTCAGGTTGTAGAACTCGACCATGGTGTCGTAGTCGTCCTTTGCGACGCCGATGCGGTGCATGCCGGTGTCGATGGCCATGTTAGCCAGCAGCTTGGCGTCCTTGTTCTCGGGCATGGTGGCTTCGATCATCCGGCCGAAGACCTCGTCCAGCTGCTTCGCGTATTCGATGCTTACGAGGGTCTGGGTGATCTGGTTGCGGTACAGCTCCATGGCGAATCCGGGAGCGGTGTAGCCCAGGATGATGATGGTGCCCTTGATGCCGGCTTCTCTGAGCTCGATGGCTTCGGAGAGGGCTGCGACGCAGATGTGGTCGACGCCGAATTCATTGAGCTTCGCCGCGATCTGGGTGGCGCCGTGGCCGTATCCGTTGGCTTTGACCACGCCCATGATGCCCGTCTTCGGGTCAAACTCCTTGCTGAGTTCTTCCAGGTTGTGCTTGAGAGCTGTAGAATCCAGCTCGATCCAGGTTCTGTTCATAACTTTTTCCTCCAAAATTTATATAGAATGGGTGATTTCGCACTAAACTATATTATATGCCAGCAGGTTTGGTTTTATCAACCCCTTGCGGGGGTCACCCCATTTGATTATAATTGAAATGTTACCGATACAAGTAGTTTATCGCACCCCGGCGAAGTTAAAAAAGGAGAATCATCATGAAGAAATTTGTATGCCCCGTATGCGGCTACGTCTATGAAGGCGAAGCGATCCCCGAAGGTTACGCATGCCCCCTGTGCAAGTGCCCCGGCACCAAGTTCAAGGAAATGGACGAATCCGCTCCGCTTGCCGCTGAGCACGTATTCGGAGTAGGCATGAATCTGGACGGCGTACCCGAAGAAGACAAGAAGTACATCATCGAACAGCTGAAGGCCAACTTCCAGGGAGAATGCTCCGAAGTCGGCATGTATCTGTGCATGGCCAGAGTTGCCCACAGAGAAGGCTATCCCGAGATCGGCCTCTATTGGGAAAAGGCTGCCTGGGAAGAAGCAGAGCACGCTGCAAAGTTCGCGGAACTGCTGGGCTCCGAGCTTGAGCCGAACATGACCGACTCCACCAAGAAGAACCTGGCCTGGAGAGTCGACTGCGAATTTGGCGCGGTTCAGGGCAAGTTCGATCTGGCCAAGTGCGCCAAGAAGAACAACCTCGATGCCATTCACGACACCGTCCACGAAATGGCCCGCGATGAAGCAAGACACGGCAAGGCTCTGAAGGGTCTGCTGGACAGATACTTCAAGTAAGGCTTGGAGAGATTGATAGTTTAAGAACTATGGAATGAGGAGAGCAAGTTGATTGCTCTCCTTTTTTGCTAAGCGCTTTGACCGATTGCCAAACAGCGAAATGGGCGAAGTCCGGCAGCAGAGCCAGGCAAAAGGCAATGCGCTGAAGGGCATGCACAGCCGGATGATCTGTGGACAAATTATAAAAACGAGCTTTGTCCACCGCTTTTCACCCCCTTTTTCGACGTTTTTGGTGGTCAACGAAAGGAATGCCTCGATATCCACCGAAAAACGGCATGAACCAGCCAATTTCCGGTGGTCTTTTTCATATTTCGAGAATTATCCACACGGAAGCGATCCTGCTGGAACGGGGCGCATCCCCTTGTTCTGCAATACGGAAAAGCGATATAATCACAGAAAGAAAAGCTGAAGAATAAGAGAAAGGAACAGGTCATGAAGGAGATATTTGAGCGGGTCAGCATCCGCAAATACGAAGACCGGCCGGTGGAACCGGAGAAGATCGAAGCCATCCTGCGGGCTGCGATGGCAGCGCCGTCTACGGGCAATCAGCAGCCCTGGGAGTTCTATGTGGTCACCGATAAGGAGATCATCCGGAAACTGTCCCAAGTCCACCAGTATGCGGTGACCGCGGCGGACGCCCCGGTAGTGATCGTCCCCTGCTACATGACGGAGAATATCTGGGTACCAGAGTGGGCGCAGATCGACTTGGCCATCGCCACGGAAAACCTGTGGCTGGAGACGACGAGCCAGGGACTGGGCGGCGTCTGGATGGGCATCGCGCCGCAGGAAGACCGCATCGAAGCGGTGGACAAGATCCTCGGCCTGCCGGCAAACCTGCACGCCTTCGCGCTGTTCCCCCTGGGCTATCCCGCGGAAAGCCGCAAGCAGGAGGACCGCTGGAAGCCGGAGCGCGTCCACTATATCCGGTGACCCATGCATCAGCTGATCCAGCTCTCTGAGCGCATCTGGCATATGGACCTGGACTACGCCACGGACCGGCCGAATCTGGGATACATACAGGGAGATGAGCTCTCCCTGATGTTCGACTGCGGCGCATCGCCGGCGCACGTCTCCGATTTTATGGAGCTACTGCAAGAGCATGGGCTGCCGCTGCCGGAGATGGCAGCGCTCTCCCACTGGCACTGGGATCACGCCTTGGGAATGGCTGCGTTGAAAAAACAGGGGATCCCCGTGATCGCCTGCCGGCAGACCGATGCGGTCCTAGGGCAGGTGTCGTCCTGGGAATGGACGGAAGAAGCGATGCGCGAGCGGCTGAGGACCGGAGAAGAGATCCTCTTCTGCGATGACTTTATCCGCAAAGAATACCAGGGCGACCTGTCCGCGATCCCGCGGTTTTGCAGAGCGGATGTGGTGTTCGAAGAGGAAAAGACGCTGGATCTTGGCGGGGTCACCGCACAGCTGATCCATGTGGGCGGTCCCCATTCGGAAGATTCGGTCGTCTGCTATGTGCCGGAGGAGCGGTTCGTTTTCCTTGCGGACAGCGCCGGCAAGGATCTGTATGGCACGCCCTGGGACTACGATCCCAAAGACCCGGCCGCATCGGATCTGGCGATGGAGCGGATGTCCGACGATCCAATACGGCTGCGGGAATACCGGGAAGCCTTGGAACGGCTGGGTTTTGAACGCTGTTTAAAGGGTCACGCACCTTGCAGCAGCCGCAGCGAATTAATAAAAGAACTCCAGGAAAGGGAGGCCAGACTATGACGATCGACGTTTACCGCCAGTATTTCGAAGCAGAATGCACCTTCGCGGGCGTGCCCCGCAGAGCCGCCCTGGTGACCCTCACATCCGACTCGGAGGCAGGCCAGATCCGCTATACGGCCGCGGCCGCCTTCTTCCCACACACCTCGGAAGACGACTTCGGGGTCTCCTACGATGCCTTTGCGGAGGCCGTCCTCTACGAGGCGAAAGGCCGCCGGTCGAAAAAGAGAGAAGCCCAGCTGATGGAACAGCTGCAGGCTGTGGTCGACGAAGCTGCGGCCGCCCTGGACGCGAAGGTGTTTTGGGACAAGCCGCTCAGGGAGGCGCAATTTGGTTGACAATTTCCTCACTAATAGTTTGGTCAATGGGTTTTCATTGACCATTTTTCTTTATCAGGAAGTGTCAAAGGAAAACAGCCGAAATTGGCCTTCAGGACTCCATTTTCCTTTGACGGATCCAGAATTCAGAAAATGGTCAATGTATCGTTTGCCGCCTACCCGCATTTGCCAACTGGTCTTAAAAATATGAAAAATATTATTCTTCGCGGAACTATTTTGGCACCGCCTGTGTCTAAGTAGTGACAAAAACAGAAATCATGAACCTCCTTAAGATACACCTCCAAAGTAAGTAAGCAGATGCAGTGCAGGGCATCTGCTTATTTATTGTTTCTGTTCGTCAAAGAAAAAGGAGAACTGCTCTCACAGTTCTCCCATTCTTCAAAATACTTGAAGTATCTCTCCAGTAGACCCTTCAGCGCCTTGCCGTGTCTTGCTTCGTCGCGGGCCATTTCGTGGACGGTATCGTGTTCTCAGCACCCAAACGACTCCGCGGTCTTCCGCATGCGTTCCACGACGGAAACGCCGAAGGGGCACCGCGCTTCGCAGCTCTGGCAGCCGATGCAGTCGGAAGCCTTGCGCTCCAGAGCCATATAGTGCGCCTTTACGCTTTCGGGCACCGCAGGCTGTGCCGTCGCCAGATCGTAAAATTTGTTCACCATCGCGATATCGATGTCCATGGGGCACGGCTTGCAGTGACCGCAATAGGTGCACTGGCCGCTGTACGCATGCAGCGGCGCAGAAGCCAGCACGGAGGCGTAATCCTTCTCATCTGCGCCTGCCGTCTCGTAGGCGACAGCTGCATCGATCTGCTCCTTCGTGTCGTAGCCGCAAAGCACGGAAGACACGCCGGGCCGGGTGAGCGCATAGTGGATGCACTGCACCGGCGTAAAGACGGCGCCGAAGGGAGATCTGGCCGGGTCAAACAGACGGCCGCCGAAGTAGGGCTTCATGACGGTGATGCCCACGCCTTTCTCCTCGCACAGCCGGTACAGCGCGGCCCGCTCCTCGTCGATGCCGGACATCTCCTTCGCATATTCCCCGAACATCTCATCCAGCACCTCCGTCGCAGGATGCATGTCGAAGGCCGGATTGATGGAAAAGAGGATCATCTCCACGATGCCGGATTCGATGGCCAGCTTCGCGATGCGCGGATTGTGGGTGGACAGGCCGATGTGGCGGATGATGCCGGCAGCCTTCAGTTCCTTAACGTATTCGATGTAAGGGCCGTTCATGCACAGATCCCAATCCTCCTGCGCGTCCACGTAGTGGATCATGCCCAGGTCGATGTAGTCCGTGCCGAGGCGGTGCAGCAGGTCCTCGAAGGCGGGCTTTACGAATTCCATGTCCCGGGTGCGCACGTATTGGCCGTTCTGGTGGGTGGAGCCGATGTGGCCCTGCACAAACCACTTTTCCCGGTTGCCCTCGAGGGCTTTTCCGATGATGTCCCGGGACTTCGGATCGGACATCCAGCAGTCGATGATGTTGATGCCCTTTTCCTGCGCATAATGGATCAGTTCCACGGATTCCGCAAACTCGTGGCGCTCCAGCCATTCGCCGCCGAACCCGATCTCGCTCACTTCCAGTCCGGTATTTCCTAACTTTCTGTACTGCATGGTCTCTCATTCCGAAAAAGTATGACGCAGATTTCCGTATTTTAACGTATTTCCTGATATTTTTCGGTTATCCTGTATTGCCTTTACAGCCTGCAGAATATATAATAACAGGCAACTTGTGACTTTAGGCGGCTGCCGCCCAGCAAGCCGGTCGCTTAAACGTACGGAGGGGGTAAGAACCCCTCTTTTTCTTATCCGCAAAGCGCCATTTTCGCGAAATGGTGCTACAATAAATACGTTATGAATGACTTTGCAATGATCCTACAAAATAAGATCCTCGTGACCGCCCTCATCGGCTGGGCCTGTTCCCAGGTCTTAAAACCCTTCACGTTCATGATCGTCAACAAACGGTTCGACGTTTCCCGCTTTACCGGGGACGGCGGCATGCCCAGCAGCCACTCCACGTTCGTAACGTCGGCAGCCGTGGCGGCAGGACTCAACTGCGGCTGGGATTCCCCCGCCTTCGCCGTCATGACCGTCATCGCCTTTATCGTGATGCACGACGCCATGAACGTACGCTACGAGACCGGCAAGCAGTCCCAGGTCTTAAACGAACTCATCGAGAAATTCAACATGATCTCCGATCACGACGTGACCCTGGAGAAAAAACTCGAGGAATTCGTGGGTCACACGCCGATCCAAGTCGCCGCAGGCTTCGTCCTGGGCACGGTCGTCGCGCTGATCGTAAATCTTTAATCGACGATCTCTTCGCGGCTGGGCAGAGAAGCCTGTGCGCCCTCTCTCGTAACGGAGAGCGACGCCGCCTTGTTGGCAAAGCGCACCGCATCGTCCGGGGTCATCTCTTCGGACAGGCCCACCGCAAATGCACCGTTAAAACAGTCTCCCGCAGCCGTGGTATCCACGGCTTTTACTTTTTCTGTGGGAATCAGCTCGGCGCCTTCCGACGTGCAGAGGTATGCCCCTCTGCTGCCCACGGTCACCAGGACGTTCCGGACGCCCATGGCCTGCAGTTTCGCCGCAGCTTCGCCGATCTCCGACGGTTCTTCGCAGGGCATGCCGGAAAGGCGCGACAGCTCCGTCTCGTTAGGCGTAAGCCAGTCCACGCACTTCAGAACGCTTTCCGGGATCTCGTCCGGTGCCGGCGCAGGATTCAGGATGACGGTCTTGCCCAGCGCATGGGCCTTCTTCGCCAAATACCACACCGCATCGTAGGGGATCTCCAGCTGCAGCATCAGAATGCTGCAGTTTTCCAGCGCATCCTCGCATTCCTTCAGATATTCCGTATCGCAGTAAGCGTTGGCGCCCGCGATGACGACGATGCTGTTGCGGCCCTGCTCGTCCACGTAGATGCAGGCCGTGCCCGTCGGGGCGGTGACCCGGCGCAGCGCAGACA
>JAGAHX010000052.1 GCA_017626845.1 Bacillota bacterium | reverse complement strand
TGATGTACAGTACCTTCTTCTCCATAGTTGTCTATCAATAGCCTTCCTTATTTTGTGTCAATCTATTTGGCTGTAATATCGATCTGGCTGGTGCCTAAATCATCCTCATAAATACGGAGATTGTACTGGTACTCCTTGTCATCGTCTATTATGGTGAATGAGGTGTCGCCGTAAGCGTGCGCCTGAATCAGAACCGTACTGTCTTCCCCGGTACCCGAAACCGAAATGTCAGCGATCCCGGTATTATCGACAGTCACTTCTGCATTTTCTGTCAATACGGCGTTATCGGGGAGAAACTGACTCGAAGAAAAGTCAACGTTCTTGGGGAGCAGCAGCATGACCGCAATGACCGCGGCCGGTACAAGCGCTCCTATAATCTTCTGCGATGCCTTCTCTGTAAAAGTATAGAGATAGAGAAACACCTGCAGGACACAAAACACGACCATGATCAGCAGGCTCGGAAACTGATGGATCACGTGTTTCAGACCGTCTTCGCAGAGATAGGCCAAAAGAATCAGCACCGGCATCAGAATGAGAAGACTGAGCCAGTTCTTTTTCTTGATGTACCAGCCAATATACGCGGCAGGAAACGAGCACAGCGTCAGAATGAACCAATGCTTATAGTACTGAAACAGTCCCCAGCCCTGCCATGAAAACGGGACCTGGAGCAGATAGATCAGCGGCTGACTGATCAGGAAAAACACAAAGGTCTTAAGCGCCGAGTCCAGAGGGCTTTTGGCGTTCGCGATGATAATGACAGCGAAAAAGATCCATGCCTCCAAGGTCTCGCCCATCCGCACAAAGGACGTGCCATGAAAGATCGGGAGAACCAGAAAAACAGTGGTTAAAACCGCCGCTCCGACGGCATACAGGATGATGCCGGGCCAGGTCAGGTTGATTCCACCATATAACTTGTCCGTAAATCTTCTCAATGCGCTTCTCTTTTCCATAATACAATCTCTCTTTTCTTGCGCTTTCCATGTTTCGGTTCATGAAATTCCGATTATTTTATATCATACCACAGAAGGAAGAATGAAGCGACTTCGTTACAGGCTCTTTCGGCGGTATCAAACTTGGTCTTAAAGAACTCATTTCCCATTTAATTGCATTTGACTGTGTGAATCTTAGAAATTTCACCCCCCGATCACCCCGCGGATTCAAACCCGGAGGTCGCGGGTGAACAATTTCAGATATAGTAAAAACCCTGTATCCATTGAGAATAGGGTCCTCTCTTCTCGGAAACGACAGATTCTGCGACATTCTCAAACTTGATCTCCGCCGGATCTCTGGCAAACATCTGTGTTCCGATCGGCATCACACTGTTCTCCTTGAAGGAATAATACTGCTCACCGTTGCCGATGATATCTTCCATGACATCCTCAATGGTGTAGATGATGTACGCCCGGTTGAGCGTATCGAACCATCCGTTCTTTATCGATAAAGAGAGCCGGTCCAGCATCAGACCGTACAGAAGTTTCGCCTCAACGGATATATCCTTAAACTGCTCACTGGTGATCAGCAGCTTCGGGATCCGGTAGAACTGATACTGCTCGGCGTCTTCCGGTCCGTAGAAATAATCAAACTCCATCTGCTCTCCTCCTTTCCTCATTTCTCTGCAACAAAAAAGGACGCTTACTTACTGCGAAATGCAGAAAATAAACGTCCATAATCAACGTGATATTCTATTGTCTATAAGTCCTCAAGTATTGTGCCTACAGTGACGAGTTCTATTGCTATAGCCACACGGGACTCTTTTCGAGGCGTTTTCCGCGCGCAGGCCGCTCGGTCTCACCGAAGGTGAAATGCTCGTAAAAGTGCTTAAAATAAAGGATTTCTACGAGTTCAACTTTTGCAGCAACACGATAGTCTCTATGTGGCTGGTCATCGGGAAATTATCATAAGGCTTCAGGTAGGAGATCTCGTAGCCGGCCTCCGCCGCGGTCTGCAGATTCTGCACCAGCGTCTTGGGATTGCAGGAGATATAGACGATCTGGCTGACCCCATAGGAGCAGATCTTCGTCATGGCTTTGGGGTGGATGCCGGCTCTGGGCGGGTCAACGACGATCACATCCGGTTCTGCCGGCATCTCGTCCAGCACCTTCAGCACGTCGCCGCAGATGAATTCGCAGTTGGACAGGCCGTTGCGGGCAGCGCTCGTCCGGGCTGCTTCCACCGCCTCCTCCACGATCTCCACGCCATAGACCTGTCCAACCCTCGTCGCCATGGCCTGTGTAATCGTACCGGTGCCGCAGTACAGATCGTAGACCGTTTTGCCTTCGATGCCGTCGATCAAGGAAATGGCATCGCGATACAGACGCTCCGCTGCGGGTACATTCGTCTGAAAGAACGAGAACGGACCCACGTCGAACTTCAGGTCCAGCACGACTTCCTCGTAGTGGTCCGAACCCCATAAAACCCTGATTTCAGAAGGTTTTACGGCATCGGACAGGCTCTCATCCACCGTGTGCAGGATGCCGCAGATTTGATGATCCAGAGAAAGAGACAGAATAAAATTTATGTAGCCTGCCTCATCAAACGCCTCTTCGCTGGTCACGATGTTCACCAGGATCTGTTTGGTCCGCACGCCCCGGCGCAAGATCAGCTGCCGCAGCAGCCCTTCGTGACGCTTACGGTGGTAATGCGTATACCCTTTCTCCCGGCAGAACTGCAGCGTCGCATCCAGCAGGCGGTTGAAGTCCTCCGGCACGATCTGGCACACGTCCGCATTGACCACGGACATGAACTGCTTCTTGCGGTGCATCCCCAGTTGCAGCGGGCCGTCCTTCACTTCATCGCCGAAGGTGTAGTCCATCTTGTTGCGGTAACGGTAGACATCCGGACAGGGTTCGATGGGCTGGCAGATGGACGGGTCAAACCCCGCAGACGAAAGAAGGCCGCGAACGGCCCCTTCTTTTTCCTTTAACTGTTGTTCGTAAGCGGTGCCCTGATAGGTGCAGCCGCCGCATTTTTCAGCGATTTGGCAGATATCCATTAAAACTCTCCGTATTTGGCAAAGAATTCTCTCTTGTATTCCGGGAAGCGGTCCTCTTCGATGGACTTGCGGATCTTTTCCATGGTGCTCACCAGGAAGTGCAGGTTGTGTTCGGACAGAAGCATGGCCGAAAGCATCTCGTTTTCCCGGAACAGGTGCCGCAGATAGGCTCTGGAATAGTGGCGGCAGGTGTAGCAGTCGCATTCGGAGTCCAGAGGCTCGAAGTCTTCCGCATATTTCGCGTTCTTGATCTTCACTTCCCCGTGAGAAGTCAGCGCCGTGCCATGGCGGGCCAGCCGGGTCGGCAGCACGCAGTCGAACATGTCGATGCCCCGCTCCACCCCTTCGAACAGGCAGTCCGGCGACCCCACGCCCATCAGATAGCGGGGCTTCTCCTTGGGCAGCAGCTCCACGCAGTCGTCCATCACGTCGTACATGATCTCCTTCGGCTCACCCACGGACAGACCGCCGATGGAATAGCCCGGCAGATCCATCTCCACCACCTGCATGGCGCTTTCGTAGCGCAGATCCTTGTAGGTGCCGCCCTGCATGATGCCGAACAGGCTCTGGCGGTCCCAGTCGTGGTGCGCCGCCTTGCAGCGTGCCAGCCAGCGGGTCGTAAGCTCCAGAGAATCCTTTACGTAGCGCCAGTCCGCAGGATACGGCGCGCATTCGTCGAAGGCCATCATGATGTCCGAGCCCAGCGCGTTCTGGATCTCGATGCTCTTTTCCGGCGTAAACATGTGCTTGCTGCCGTCGATATACGAGGAAAAACGCACGCCCTCCTCCGTGATCTTGCGCAGTTTTCCGAGGGAAAACACCTGAAATCCGCCGGAATCCGTCAGGATGGCCCTGTCCCAGTTCATGAACTTGTGCAGGCCTCCGGCCTTCTTCACCAGTTCGTGACCCGGCCGCAGATACAGGTGATAGGTGTTGCCCAGGATGATGTGTGCCCCCTCTTTGCCCAGAGTCTTTACGTCTTCGGGCTTCATGGCCTTTACCGTGCCCTGGGTGCCCACCGGCATAAACACCGGGGTCTGGACGTCGCCGTGGGGCGTATGCAAACAACCGCGCCTTGCACGGGTGCGGTCGTCAGTCTTATACAAATCGAATGTTACAGCGTGTTTCATAGAATAAAGCAGGCGTCTCCGTAGGAGAAAAAGCGGTAGCGTTCCCGGACGGCTTCTTCGTAGGCCGCCAGCATCCCCTCCCGGGTGTAGAGGGCCGACACCAGCATCAGGAGCGTGGATTTCGGCAGATGGAAGTTGGTGATGAGCCGGTCAACGAGCTTGAACCGGTATCCCGGGTAAATGAATATCCCCGTGGAGCCGGAACCCGCGTGCAGCACCCCATCCTCGTCCGCCGCGCTTTCCATGGTGCGGCAGGCGGTGGTGCCTACGGATACGATGCGGCCGCCGGCAGCTTTCGCTTCGTTGATGATCCGGGCAGCCTCTTCGCTGACGGAATACTCTTCGAAGTGCATGTGGTGGTCTTCGATCTTATCGACCTTGACCGGGCGGAACGTACCGATGCCGACATGCAGCGTAACGTAGGCGATCTTAACGCCCTTCGCTTCCGCCTTCGCGATCAGCTCCGGCGTCCAGTGAAGACCGGCCGTGGCGCAGGCGACGGAGCCGTACTCCTTCGCGTAGACGTTCTGGTAGCGGTCCTTGTCCTCTTCTTCCGCCGCGCGTTCGATATAAGGCGGCAGCGGCATGGCGCCAAGTTTGTCCAGCAGAGCCATAAAATCGCCCGTATAAGAGAATTTTACGTGGCGGGTCCCCTCATCCCCATGGCCGATGATCTCGGCCCGCAAATCGCCGTTTTCGCCGAAAATAACGGTATCTCCGAGGTGAAGTCTACGTCCCGGCCGGACCAGCGTCTCCCAGACGTCCCCTTCCAGCCTTCTGGACAGCAGAAACTCGATCTTTGCGCCGGTGCCTTCCTTCGTGCCGAACAGTCTGGCAGGAAGCACCTTGGAATCGTTAAACACCAGGCAGTCGCCGGGCTCCACGTAGTCCAGCACGTCGTAAAAGTGCTTATGCTCCAGCATTCCTGTGTCCCGGTGGATGATCAAAAGCCGGCATCCGTCCCGGGTCTCGCTGGGCTGCTGGGCGATGAGCTCCTGCGGCAGGTTATAATCAAAATCCGATACGTTCATTTATCATTGGAAATCAGCGATATTGCCGATCTCGGTCCCTTCGTAGTAATATTTCAGGATCTGTTCGCAGTTAAAGCCCAGATCCGCCATGTTGCGCGCGCTGGTCTGGGGCATGCCGACGCCGTGGCCCCAGCCGCTGCCGGCGATGTAGACCACGTCGCTGCTCACGGGGCTGTCCGTCCATCCCGGGCTCACCGTGCCCTGGGGCATGGAGACCATGGTGCCGTTAGAGATGCGCAGATCCGAGGCAGAGACGGTCGAAACGCCGCCGTCTGCGCCAATCACGGAAACGCTCTTTACGCCGTCGTCCTGTTCGCTGGCACCGATGACGCTGACGGATGCGTCCGTCACCGTGGCCATGCCGTCCTTATTCCAGACGAACTGCTCGTCGTTGATGGCGAACATAAACGACTTGAGCCCCAGCGCGGACAGGATCGTGCTCTTGGTGATAGCAGCAGACCCCTTCGTTCCGACAAAGGTGACCTCCGCCACGGCGCCGGTGGAATGGCGCTTCGTGATCTGCACGCTCTGGACGTCGCCGATGTTCTTGCCCCGGTTCACCATCTCTTGGGTGAGCTCATCCATCGTATAGTGGACGGCCCAGCGGTAGTCCGAATAGTATTCGTCTACCTTGCCGCGGCAATACCCCAGCGCATTCATCCACACGTCCTCGCTGTTGAGCGTGGCTCCGCCGCTGTAGGCGTAATAATAGGTCTCGACGATCTTGCCGTCGTACGTGAGCACCAGCCCCTCCGTCTCTGCGCAGGCCTGATCCGTGCTGTCGTGTTCGGACACGTAGCCCCGGTACACTTGGCAGTCCTGGGTGGTGCAGAGGTCGAAACCGTAGTTTTTGTGCTTGTTGATGGACATAAAGCCGTAGCTTCTCGCAGCGATCGCCTGCGCCTTGAGCGCCTCCAGCGGATATGTGTAGCCCATCTCGTTGGCGACGACGCCCCGCACGTAGTGTTCCAGCTCGATGACGTTGATGACGTTGAGCTTGCCTCCGGTGACCGTCGCCGTCGCACCGTCCCGGTAGCGGCTGCCGTTGATGGTGATCAGCCGGTCTTCCGGATCTTCTGCGGCGCTCATCAGAATATAGCCGCCGTTGCCCATGCCGCCAAGGATCGTCGTTCCGTTCTCGTCGACAACGGTCGCCTGACCCCCGGAAGGCACGATCGTAAGCGTCGTGCTGTCCGTCGTGATATCGGTCTCGGTCCAGCCCTTGTTATTGCCTTTGACGATGAGAAACCCGCTGCTGCTCTTGACCGTGATCCGGTCTACTGCGCTGCTGCCGTACTGCAGACCGATCCAAAGATAGGTGCTGTCGTCCGTCAACAGCGTCTGCGACGCAGGTTCTTCCGCGGTCTCGCCATCCCCTTCAGCGTTCTCCGCAAAGATCAGGCCCGCTGCCATGACGCACATGGCCAATACCAGGACCGCGATTTTTGTCATTCTCTTCATGTTCCGTTCCCCCTCAGCGCTACTTTCCCAGTGTGAGTTGTTCTTCCTCCGGCATCATGCTCTTAGGCACGTCCAGGCCCAGATGCCGGTATGCTTTGATGGACGCCATGCGGCCCTTCAGCGTGCGGTGCAGCATGCCGGCCTGCATCAGATACGGTTCGTAGGCGTCCTCGATCGTTACCCGCTCTTCACCCAGGGATGCCGCGATGGTGTCGATGCCCACGGGGCCGCCCTGGAACTGTTCGATGATGAGTTTCAGGATGCGGCGGTCCAGATCTTCGAGGCCCAGCTCGTCGATGCCAAGAGACTGCAGCGTGCTCTCCACGATGGGCGGGTCGATCCTGCCGGTCCCCATGACCTGCGCGAAATCCCTCACCCGCTTCAGCAGCCGGTTCGCCACACGAGGCGTGCCGCGCGATCTTGCTGCCAGCATGCGGGTGGACTCGTCGTCGATCTCCACGTTCAGGATGCGGGCCGTGCGGCGCATGATCGCCGCCAGTTCATCCTCGTTATACAGTTCGAACTTCGCCAGTATGCCGAAGCGGTCGCGCAGCGGTGCAGAGAGGCTACCTGCCCTTGTCGTTGCGCCGATGAGCGTAAAGTGCGGCAGTTCGAAGCGGATGGAACTGGCTCCGGGGCCCTTTCCCGTTACGATATCCAGCGCGAAGTCCTCCATGGCGGAGTACAGCACTTCTTCCACGGCCCGGTTCAGACGGTGGATCTCGTCGATGAACAGCACGTCCCCTTCGTTGAGGTTCGTGAGGATCGCCGCGAGGTCGCCGGCCCTTCCGATGGCAGGCCCGGAGGTGATCCGCAGATCCACGTCCATCTCCTCCGCGATGATGCCCGCCAGCGTGGTCTTGCCCAGTCCCGGGGGACCGTAGAACAGCACGTGATCCAGGGGTTCACCCCGCATCTTGCTCGCCTGGATATATATTTTTAAGTTATCCGTTACGTTGGTCTGGCCTACGTAATCCTCGAAGCGTTTGGGGCGGATGGACCGCTCCATCAGTTCCTCGTCGCCCTGCAGATTCGCGCCGACCACTCTGTTTTCTGTATCCATTATCGGTTCCTTAATGCCAGTTTAATGTATTCCTGCGTCGTAAGGCCTTCGTCGGTGACCCCCGCCATCGCCGCCATGGCTTCCGATTTCGTAAAGCCAAGCGCCATGAGCGCGGATACCGCCTGTTCCTTGTTGCTTCCGGGCACGACGGACGGCATGGGGGTGCCTTCCGGCAGATCGAGGTCCGAAACGTCTCCCATCTTGTCCTTCAGCTTGACCACCACCATCTGCGCAGTCTTCTTACCTACGCCCTGGGCCCTCGTAATGGCGCCGACGTCCTCGAAGGCGATGGCCCGTTTCAGATCCCGCAGCGACAGAGCCGACAGGATGGCCATGGCAGCTTTCGCACCGACTCCGGGCACCGTCTGCAGCAGACGGAACATGTTGAGCGCTTCCTTCTCCGTAAAGCCGTACAGGCTCACGTCGTCTTCCCGCACCATCATGGCCGTGTAGAGCGTTATGATCTCGCCGTCCTGGGTCAGATACGCCTTGCTGTGCTCCGGCACGTAGACTTCGTAGCCGATCCCGTTGTTTTCGATGCACACCATGCCCGGCATGGTCTCCGTAATGACGCCTTTGATATAGTGAAGCATATCTTCCTTTCTCTGCTGTTTATCTCATCTCGAACAGTTTCTTCTTGGCGTCGCCGTTTCTGCCGTGGCAGATGGCTGCCGCGATGGCATCCGCCGTATCGTCGGGTTTGGGGACCTCCTTGAGTCCCAGCATGGTCTTCACCATGAACTGGATCTGCTTCTTGTCCGCCCTGCCGTAGCCGGTGATGTTCATCTTGATCTCCAGCGGCGTATATTCGTAGATCGTAAGGCCGCTGTTGACCCCGGCAAGGATGGCAACGCCTCTGGCCTGTCCGACGAAGATGGCGGTCTTGGCGTTGTCGTTGAAGTAGAGCTGTTCGATGCTCATCTCTTCCGGCTGGTATTCCGCCATGATCTCCATCAGCCCGGCATACAGGCTTTTGAGCCTCTGGGGCATGGGCATGTCCTTGTCCGTGGTGAGAGAACCGTAGGCGACCGGCTTAAAACTGTTCCCGTTTTTTTCGATGACGCCCCAGCCCATAATGGCATAACCGGGGTCTATTCCTAATATACGGATCATCCGAAAAGCGCCTTTCCTTTGCGATTTTGCAGAATTCATTTGATTTTATCATATTTTATATGCTTTGTATAGTTGGCAAGCCTCTTGAAGTATGTTATAGTTAATGTGTGTTATTGTATATTTATGCAGTCAGGAGGAGAAGATGCGTTACGCAAGACATCAGAAGATCCTTGAGTTGATCAACGCCCATGAGATCGACACGCAGGAAAGGTTGGCTGAAAAATTGCGAGAGTCCGGCTTCAACGTAACACAGGCTACCGTATCCAGAGACATCAAAGAACTGCAGTTGGTAAAGCACGCCGGTCCGTCCGGACGCAGCTGCTACACCCAGAACCGCTCCACGGATGCTCCCGTCAGCGAAAGATTCCGCAAGATCCTTCGCGAGACGATCCTCAGCATCAGTGCAGCAGAAAACATTATCGTCATCAAGACTTTGAGCGGCTGCGCCAATGCGGCTGCCGAAGCCATCGATACGACGAATTTCCCCGACATCATCGGCACCCTTGCCGGAGACAACACGATCTTCATGGTCATCTCCTCCAAAGATGCCGTACCGGCCCTCTTGGACCAGTTTAACGAGATGACTGCAAAATAAGGATAAAATGATCTCACATATCTCGATCAAAGATTTTGCCATTATCAAAGAACTGGAATTAGACCTGCACCCCGGCCTCAATATCATCACCGGCGAAACGGGCGCAGGAAAGTCGATCATCATCGAGGCGGTCTCCATGGCTCTCGGCAGCCGTGCAGATACCGACTATATCCGCACCGGTGCGGACAAGGCCTCCATTACGCTTACGGCGGACATGGATGCTGTTTCTATTAGCAATTTGCTGGAAGATGCGGGCGTTCCCGCCGATGACCCTCTGATCATCCGCCGGGACATCTCCTCCGGAAGCAAAAACCTGTGCCGGGTCAACGGCACCATCGTTCCCCTCTCCTTTTTAAACCGCCTGTGCCGCCACGTGGCGGACATCCACGGACAATACGATAATCAGACGCTGCTGAACACGGACCATCACATCGAGGTGTTGGATCTGTACGCAGGAGAAGAAACGCAGAACGTGCGCCGCATGGTCTGCGGTTTTTATCGCGATCTGACGGAAGCGAAGGCAGACCTGCAGGCGCTGGAGAAAAAGCTGGCGGACAGCGAGCGGCAAAAGGATCTGATGCGCTACGAACTGCAGGAGATCGAGGCGGCAGGCCTTACGCCCGGAGAGGACGAAGCGCTGGAGGACGAGATCCGGCTGATGCAGAACAGCGAGGAGATCTACAACACCTTAAGCCAGGTCTACGATGCGGTCTACGACAGCGAAGACAGCGCATCCGGCAGACTGAGCGGCTGCGTTTCCGCGCTGGACAGCATATCCGCCTATTCCAAGGAGCTTTCGGATGCTTCGCAGCGTTTATCCGACGCCTACTATGCCCTGGACGACCTGGGCAGAGACCTGCGGAAGCTGCGGGATTCCATCAGCTTCTCTCCGGAAGAGCTGGAAGAAAAGATGGAGCGGCTGGATCTGATCGACCGGCTGAAGCGCAAATACGGCGGCAGCCTGGACGCGGTCTTTTCCTACCGGGAGAAGGCGGAGAAAGAACTGAAGACGATCGAAAATGCGGACGCAGAACTCGAAGATCTGAAGAGCAAATGCAGACTGTACCGCGAACAGTACGAGACCTCCGCGGCAAGGCTGTCGGTTCTGAGAAAGCGCGCCGCGAAGGACCTGGAAAAGGAAGTGGACCGGGAGCTGTCGGAGCTGAACTTCGCCGACGCCGCCCTCTCCGTTTCCATAGAACCAGCCGGGCCCTCCGAACGGGGCAGCGACAGCGTGGAGTTCCTCATCCGGACCAACAAGGGAGAAGCGTTTAAGCCGCTGGCGAAAGTCGCTTCCGGCGGCGAGCTGTCCCGTATCATGCTGGGACTGAAGCGCATCCTCGCGGGGCTGGACCACATCCCCACCCTCGTGTTCGACGAGATCGACGCCGGCATCTCCGGTGCTACAGCAGGCGTCGTGGGAGAAAAGCTGCGTTCCATCGCGGCGGACCACCAGATCGTCTGCATCACCCACCTGCCCCAGATCGCAGCGCTGGGAGACCACCATTACCGGATCGAAAAGATCTCCGACGAGATCTCCACCCATACGACGGTCGTTCCCCTCTCCGAAGAGGAACGGGTGGAAGAATTGGCCCGTCTGCTTTCCGGCACGCAGATCACGGAGAGCGCAAGGCAGCAGGCCAGAGAACTATTGAAGAGATAGCAAATGATCAAACGGGGACGGTTCTTTGTCTTAAAGAACCGTCCCCGTTTGATTGTCTATTCCAATGTAATGCGTCCTATCGTACCGGCCCGGAACTCGTCGATGACGGTCCTGGCCGTTCTCTCGTAGTCGATCCGTTTGCCGGGAAGGATAAACCCGCGCTTGCGGGCGATGTTCTCCATGTTTTCCAAAGGAGTCTCTGCGATCCCGTCCAGTTTGTAGCGGGCGGAAAGCAGGTCCGGATAATCCCTTGCCAGCACGCCGATGAGTTCCATGCCCAGGGTCTCCAGATCCATGATCTCGTCCTTGATGGAGCCGCAGAAGGCAAGATTCAGACCTACCTTCGGATCTTCGAACTTCGGCCACAGGATACCGGGGGTATCCAGCATCATCATGTGCTCGCCGAGGGAGATCCACTGCTTTCCCCGGGTCACGCCGGGCTTATTGCCCGTTTTTGCCGCCTTTTTCCCCGTCAGCCGGTTGATGAGCGACGATTTGCCCACGTTGGGAATGCCGACGATCATCAGGCGCAGATCTTTCTTGCGTTCCCTGCCCTCGTTCTTTTCGTCGCGGATCTTCTCCAGCAGCTTTACGAGCGCTGCGCTGCCTGTGCCGGAATTGCAGTTGGTCACCAGCACGTAGGTGCCGTCCTGCTTCAGCTTCTCCGCCCAGGCCGCCGTCTTCGTCTCATCCGCCAGATCGCTCTTGTTGAGCACCAGCACGCGGATCTTGTTCGCGGTCAGCTCCGCCAAGATCGGATTGCGGCTCGAGACCGGAATGCGCGCGTCCAATACTTCCACGCAGACGTCCACCAGTTTTAGATTTTCCTGGATGAGTTCCCGGGTCTTTTTCATGTGCCCCGGATACCAATTGATATGTTCCATAACCTTTTCTTAAAGCCCTACGCGTGCCAGAGCAGCGTGGACAGATACAGGATAAAGGGGATCGTTACGATCGAAAGCAGCGTGGAGATGATGACCGTCTCCACCGCGTAAGGATAATCTTTTCCGTGCAGCTGCGCGTAGACCGCCACGTTGGAGCCCACCGGGCAGGCGGCGACGATCAGCAGCACCGTCTTCATGACCTGCATGGAGGAAGGCAGCAGCGACAGGATGAGCAGCGACAGCAGAGGGATCGCCAAAAGGCGCAGTGCGGAGACCAGATACAGCGTTTTGCGTGCGAACATCTTTACCAGATCCGTCTGCGCCAGGTAGACGCCGACGGTGAACATGGCCAGCGGCGTGTTGAGCCCTGCCACGTTGCTCAGGCAATTCTCCACGATCGCAGGCAGAGGCAGCTGCGTCGCAAACAGGAAGATGCCGACCAGGATCGCGATGACGAAAGGCGCTTTGATGAGTTTCTTCGGTTGGAAACCCTGCAGCACCGGCTGTCCGTTCAGGCGCGAAACGCCGTAGGTCCACTGTCCGATGTTCAGAAACGCAATGAAAGGCGCCGCGTAGAACACCGCGCCCTGCCCCAGGGATGCGACGATCAGAGGAATGCCGAAGAATCCGGGGTTCGCGAAGGACGTGGCAAATGCCGCCACACCGTCTTTGCAGAACACGAAGTGAGAGATCAGAATGGACAGCAGAACGATGACCAGTGCCGCCGCTGCGCTCCACAGGAGGCCGCTGACGTGGTCCGCCGTACGCTCGATGCGGAATCCGTTGATGATGACAGCAGGAAGTGACCCGTAGATCAGGATATTGCCGATGGTCTTGCTGCCTTCCAGACTGATCTTTCCACCCTTAAACAGCAGATAACCGATTCCTGCCAGCAGAAACATCTGAAGGATCTGTTTCACCAAAATAAGTATCATTTAAGTAGTCTCCGATATTGTAATTACAGGTTGATAGATGCTGCTTTCGTTCAGGCAGATCCTATAGTTTCTTTTCGTAGCAGAACATATCCTGCTCGTAAATGTGGCATTTACCGGCTACGTGGAACCCAAAAGACGCATAGGAGCGGATCGCTTTTTCGTTCGTCTTGTTTACCATAAAGCGTACGCCGCAAAACCCGCGCCGTTTTAATTCTTCCATGCCGAACCGCAGCATGGCCTTTGCAAGTCCCCTGTTCTGCCATTCCGGCAGCACTGCAAGCCTCGCCAGCTCGCCGGAAGGTTCCAGTCCACGGTCCCAGAAAGGAAACGCGTCGACCTCCTCGTCTTCTTCGAAGGAGATAGCCGCCAGGATCTTTCCCTCTGCCTTCATCACGAACAGCGCGTTTCTGGACAGGTCCCAGTCGATCGATTCCTCCCCGGGATACTCTTCATCCCACGGGCAGCATTCCCTGCCGAGCTGTACATGATACAGCGAAAGCAGTTCTTCTCTGTCTTCTTCTGTTGCGTTTACGATCGCATAGTCCATGGCACCATTTTAGCTCTGTCCGGGACAAAGAAAAAGGGAGAACTGTTGTTCTCCCGATCTCTCGTGATTAGTTTTCCTTGCTCTTGATCTTAGCAGCCTTACCGGTTCTTTCGCGCATGTAGTTGAGCTTAGCTCTTCTGACGTCGCCCTTGCGGACCAGTTCGATCTTTTCGATCTTGGGGCTGTGGAGCGGGAAAGTCTTTTCTACGCCTACGCCGCTGGAGATCTTTCTGACGGTGAACGTTTCGGAAACGCCGCCGTTCTGTCTCTTCAGAACGAATCCTTCGAAAACCTGGATTCTTTCCTTATTACCTTCTTTGACCTTAAGGTAGACCTTAACGGTGTCTCCGACGGAAAATTCGGGAATGTCGGTTCTCTCATATTCCTGAGTGATAGATTTGATTAAATCCATGGAACTTATATCCTCCTTCCTTCATAGACGTTCTTGACATCCAAACGCCGCAAAATCAATGGTTTGCAGACTCTGTCAGAGGACCGCCCGTAATAACGCAAGTGAGATTATAACACACTTGCAAGCCCCGCGCAAGCACAAATTTAAGCTCTCGGGAAGGCTTTATCGTAGACGTCCATGATCCTGTTCTTGGACAGGCTCAGGAACACCTTCGTCGCCGTAATGTCTTCGTGACCCAGCAGCTCCTGCAGGGACTTGAGGTCTGCCCCGTTCTGGATCATGTGGGCCGCAAAGGAATTGCGGAGGATAAGCGGATTCATATCCTTGCGGATGCCGGCTTTCTCGCCGTAATGACGCAGGAGCTTCCAGATCCCCTGGCGGGTCATCCGGTCGCCCATGTAATTGAGGAACAGCGCGCCGGGATCCTGGCTCTCGCCGAGGATCTGGGGTCTGCCCTCGTCCAGATAGCGCTGGATCGCCTTGCGCGCGGGTTTGCCCAGCGGGATGATGCGGGCTTTGCCGCTCTCCCCGTTGCAGGAGACAAAACCGATGCGCAGATTGATGTCGCCGGTGTTGACGGCTGCGATCTCGCTGGCCTTCATGCCGGTGGCATACATCATCTCCAGGAGAGCCCGGTCGCGGATGCCGCGGGCATCTTCGCCGGGGGTCTCCAGGAGCTTATTGACCTCTTCCACGCTCAGGAATTCGACATCCTTGCGCTGCTGTTTCGGCGCTTTGAGACCCGCTGTGGGATCTTCGCTGCTCTTCCCTTCCGCGCGTAAAAAGGCATAGTAAGCACGGACAGAAGCGAGTTTTCTGTTAACAGTTGCTCCGCTCCGGCCGGCTTCCTTCAGTTCCCGCAGAAATGCTGCCACATCCGCGTTTCCGGCGGTCTCTCCGGTCTTTCCTCTGCGCTCTTCCATGAAGCGGCAGAACTCCCGGAGGTCGCCAAGATAGGCGCTGGCGGTGCTCCTGCTGGTGCCCTTTTCCTTTTCCAGATATTTTTCAAATTCCTGCTCGTATTTCATCGTTCTGACCTTTCTATTTCAGCAAGGTACGAATCGTTTCAAAGGTAATGTTCGGTACGTTCTCGAAGGTCTGCTTCATGTCGACGCGTTCGGTGACCATGTGGCCGTCGCGGCCGAAGGTGCCGATGTTTACGACGGGCACGTCGATCTCGCGGATCTTGGAGATGTCGTGGAAGTACTTATACTTGGAGGACGGCATGTTGTCGTTCAGGTCGTCCACCGTGGACGGGTCACCGCCCACCGCCATGAAGCTGGAGTCCGCGATGTACGGATAGAACATGCGGGTCTTGATCTGACGGCCGGCCTCGGGGCGGACCTTCTCGACAGCGTCTTCGACTGCGTCGAGCAGCGCCTTCTCCATGGGGGTCTTGCCCGTCATCTCGATGTTGGCGGAGTACAGGGAGCCGAAGTATACGACGATGCAGGGGCTCTTGTCGTCCATCCACTTCCACATCTCCTGGATGACGGTATTGCCGTAGACGCGCAGATCCATGCCGGGATCGGATTCGTGCAGTTCCTTCATGAACTTGTCCATGGCGTCCACGAATTCCTGGCCTTTGTCGGCCTTGATCTCCTCGTAGTATTCCTTATAGGTGAGGACTCTGGTCTTCCAGGGCAGCGGCGTGAACTTGACCTTGGAGATGTTGCAGAAGCGCATGTACTGTCTGTTCAGGTATTTGATAACGTCGTCCATGGCGTCGATCGCGACCTGCTTGGCGTTGTAGAGCACCTGGGTCGGGGTCATGCCGTGGGTGAAGTAGTTATAGTAGCCGTAGGCGACCAGCGCCGTCTGCACGGTGTAGCCGACCTTGGTGTCCGCCTGCTTCAGGGAAATGGGCGGCACGCAGATCTCGCCGTAAGCGATGTCGGAGTAATCGACGTTGAGGGAGATCTTGCGGGTGATCTCCGCCAGCAGCAGGTTTGGATCCAGTGCAGCGAAAGACTGGCCGACGTGGGCTTCCTTGCCGAATACCACATAGCTGGGCAGGGTCTTGCCGATGCAGCCGTAGTAGATGTAGCGGTTCTCGTCGCCGGGATTGTAGTTCGTGGAGTAGTCGGCATTGATGCAGGCGATGTACTGCAGGCCTTCTTTCTGCTTGATCTTGACCATCTCATCCAGTGCCGCGATGATGCCGCCGGACATGTCTTCCTCGTCGCATTCCGCCACGTGAAGGAGATAGCCGTCCAGCTCGTCCAGATGGTTGGCGAAGTATTCCATGATGGTCATGTGACCCGCCACACCGCTCTTCATGTCCAGCGCGCCGCGGCCGAACATGAATTCGCCGGACTTGATGTCGTCGATGACTTCCTGGGGCATCTTCATGGACAGGAACTGTTCGGGCAGCAGGTCGGGCCGGAAGGCCTTTTCCCAGAAGGTGCCGTAGTCGTCCACGCCGACGGTGTCGATATGGCCGATCATGATGACGCAGCGCTTCGAATCGCCCTTGGTACCTTTTAAGTAGGCGATGTTGCTCATGCGGTCCTTTTCCTCCAGATTGGAGAACATGTAGTTCTGTTCCGGATGGGCCTGGAAGTAGGGGAGCTTGGCATAGAAGTCGTTAACATACTTTGCGACCTTGGCTTCGCCGCCGTCTCCTGCGTGGTTGATAGAGGGGATATTGACCATCTCTGTGGTCAGTTTCTTGACTTTTTCAAAGGAATCGAGATTCATAGGTGACCTCCTGATATTCTTCTCGATACGATAGCTCTCTGGTGCTTATTATAAAAAATGTGGTACAATAAATAAAATTACTATTTGTTCTATTTGTATGAAAATCAGTTATAAAAAATGAATCGCTACATCGCATTAAAAACCATATTGGAATACGGCAGTTTTTCTCGGGCAGCGGAAGCGCTGGGCTATACGCAGCCGGCGGTCAGCAAGATGATCGCATCGCTCGAAGCCGAACTGGGCGTGAGCCTGGTAGAGCGGTCCCGCAGCGGTGTCGCTCTTACAGATGAAGGGAAAGCCGTCTATCCCATGATCGAACAGCTTTTGCTGGACCGCATGCGGATCAAGGAAAAGGCGGAGGAAGTGAGGGGCCTGGAGACAGGAACCCTTAGAATTGCAAGCATTGCCAGCGTTGCGGCCCAGTGGCTGCCAGATATTTTAAGCGGTTTTACGGCGCAGTACCCCAAGATCCGCATTCAGCTTCGCGTGGGCAACTATCACGATATGCTGGACCTGATCCAGACAGGATTAGCGGACCTGGCGATCTCTTCTGTGGAAGTGGGAGGCCCTTACCGGACAGAACCGCTCTGCGACGGACGCATGCTGCTGGTGCTGCCGAAGGGGCATCGGCTGGCTGCACTGGAGACCGTACCATTGGAAGCGCTGAAGGAAGAGCCATCCATCTTATTAGAGCACATCGAATACTACGAACCGCTGGGCGCATTGGCAGACCTGGGGATCTATACGGATCTGCCGGTAGACATCCAAAACGACGACCAGGTGCTGATGGCTATGGTGGAAAAGGGGCTGGGCATCAGCATCTTATCGGAGCTGGCGCTGCAGCGCACGCCGTACGATCTGGAGATCCGTCCGACGGAACCTGCGATCTGGCGGCACATCGGCGCGATCTATAAAGACAAGAATGCGCTGCCGGTGGCTGCGCGGCGGTTTCTTGAATTCCTGAAGGAAAAGATCGATATGCTTCCATAACTTTCAAAACCTTGATATTGCAACGTTTTTCTCTAAATAGTTTACCGTAATTAATTTATGTTATAGCACAAAAAGGAGCAGCAAAATGAAGGAAATCCCTGTAAAAGACTTGTTTTCTTATATCGATCCGTTCGCGATCCACGAAGATCCTGCCATTGCGCTGGCAACGGACGGCAAAGAGACCAACGGATTGACCATAGGCTGGGCCGAATACGGCGTTTTGTGGAGCAAACCGGCAGCCACGGTCTACGTCCATAAGACCCGCTATTCCAAGCACATCTTCGATGGGGCAGAGTATTACGCGATCTGTTATCTGAGACCGGAACACAAGGACGTGCTTGGCTACTTCGGCACCGTATCCGGACGGGACGAGAATAAGATGGAGAAATGCGGTCTGAAGACCGTGACGGACGATCTGGCGCCGTATTTTGCAGAAAGCCGGTTGGTTGTGATCTGCCGCGTCATGGGCAAAAGCGACTTTGACCCGGCCAGCGTCGACGCAGGCGTCGCCGGTTGGTATGCACGGGAAGGCGTGCACACGCTGTATCATGGAGAAGTTGTAAAATTGCTGATCACAGAAGATTGATCTCCGGAGATAAAACATCCACACGGCTTGAAATACCAATACCGGTCTGGATTTCCCGGACCGGTATTTGCATGCAGGGGAGTGGTTTGGAGTATCCCTAACTATTCCTAAAATCACAGTTTTGGGAATAGTTAGACCCCTAAAACAAGCCCGGGGGAGTCCCCCGGGCTTTTCGCTGCTATCTTGGAATTCTAAGCCTCTTACGCATGGCCCGTGCTGTTCCAGGCACGGATGGCAACTTCCAGCGTTTCCAGGAACGCGGACTCTCCCAGCGTATTGATCTTCCAGAACACCGCCTGGCTTCCGCCTGTTGCGATCCCGCACACGTCGGCTCCGTCATCCGTTTCTATAAACTGCACGGTCAGACTTGCCCGGTTGCCGCCCGCATAGCTGAACCTCTCATAGACTCTCAGTTCGATACACTTGCCGCATACCGTATTCTTCGAAACTTCTTCCAGACTCAACGACACGCTTTGCTTCTGCAGTTCGCCATGAATGAATTCCACGATCTGACCGAAGTCTCCCGTCAGATGCTGCTCCAATTTTGCCAATTTTCCGTCTCCAATCCCTCATGATCGTGCCGCGATCCCGCAAACCGTTGAAATTTCAAGGCTTTTAGGATACGAGGCCAAAAATCGCCGATTTAAGCGATTTTTTTTGATTCGTCGATAAGTTATACCTTAAAAAACGTTTCTGTTTTTCTCTGCAGGCGTTTTCCGCCGATTTTGCCGTCTTAAAACACGAACGGTACGCAGCGCAGGAATTCGTAGTAGTCATCCGTCTGCATGCGGATCGTGTGGGAATCCACCATCTCGAATCCCGGATAGTTTACGTACCGCGCCGCATCCCGGTGTTCCTTATAAGAGATCTGCAGATCGAAATGCTTGGGCAGCTCGCACATGGCCTTGGACAGATCCTGCTTTAAGGATTCTTCGACGCCGGCCCGGATAAGATCGCACACCAGCTGCGGCTGACGGCAGCGCGTATATCCGCCGTAGCCGTCCTTGGCCCAGACGGTCTTGAGCATCGGATGCAGATGCAGACTGTCTTCGGTGAGCATCTTGTCGCCGGACAGGAATACCGTGGGCACGCCGTAATATGCCGCACACCAGCTGTAGATCATAAACTCGGAACAATCTTCGCCGTTCAGCAGCACGCGGGTCGTTTTGGTCGTAAACGTATGGGACAGCGGATTACCAATTTTTCCCGCCGCCGAATGATAACCGATAAACAGCGCCGCGTCGAATCCGGCTTCGATGCCTTCAACCATGGTCCGGGGGCTGCCGTTGCTGGCCCGAATGACTTCCACGCATTTCGGCATCTCGTTCAGATCGATATTGCGGCCGCCGTCATGGGCGTCCTTGACCACGATATAATCCGCACCGGCTGCAATGGCGCCTTCACAGGCCGCTTTGACCTCCATGGTCATCTGTCTGGCCGCTGCCGGATATTCTTCTTCGCCGTGGTCCGTTTCCGGCCAGATGGTCGTAAAAGCGGTGCCTTCGATGTCTGCGCTGATAAATACTCTCATGGATCTTCCTCCTAACCTGTTTTCTCGAAAACAGCTTCCAAGACCATTATAATCCCGATACAGGAAAAGCGACAGAAAAGTCTGCCGCTTATCGCTTAATGTATACAACTGAAAGCCAAACGCTACAGTTCCGTCGGGATGGTGATATACTGACCCGGCTGCAGATCGCCCGCGGAGATCCCGTTGAGTCGGCAGATCTGGAATACGACGCTTCGCACGTCCATATCCGCCGGACCGTATTCCTGGGCCAGCGCCCAGAGCGTATCGCCGGATTCTACTTTGACCTGTACGAACTCCTTGGTGCTTGCGCCGGACGCCGTGTTATAACCGAGAGCGGTGCTTACGATAAATGCCATCAGAACGAGCGTGACGGCTACGAATGCGGTAAATCTGGCCTTATTGGCAACTCTGTATTTTCTGTGGTTTTTCATGGTCGTTCTCCTCCAAGAACATTTGTTCGCAAGACCATAATAGCAGAACATTTGTTCTTTTGCAAGAACTTTTTTCACTTTTTCATAAAAAAAGAAGCGGCGCCTTTGCACCGCTTCCAGGCTTGTTATTTCAGTACAGGACCGATGTGATCCATCTCATTTTCAGATGTCCAACAGACAAGCTGTATTTTATACGATTTTCTTATCTTTTAAGGTCTGCAGCGCTTTAATAACGCCGAATTTCGCGTGTTCGTAGGTAATACCGCCCTGGAAGTAGACGATGTAGGGCTCACGCATGGGCGCATCCGCCGACAGCTCGATGGAGCTGCCCCCTACAAAGGCGCCGGCCGCCATGATGATCTGGTCGGTGTATCCGGGCATGTCCCAGGGCACCGGCGTAACGTAGGAATCGATGGGCGCCGCCGCCTGCACGCCTTCGCAGAAGGCACAGACCGCCTCCGGGGTGCCCAGCTTGACCGCTTCCACGATATCGTTTCTCGGATCCTCCGGGCCCGGGCAGACTTCGTAGCCGAGGTCCGCAAACACCTGGGCGCACAGCGCAGCGCCCTTCACTGCTCCGATGGTCACCCGGGGAGCGATAAACAGACCCTGGAACATGCTGCGGGTCTGGCCGAAGGTAAGGCCGCATTCGCCGCCGATGCCGGGGCTGGTGACCCGGGTAGCCACCTTATCCACCAGGTCTTTTCTTCCCACCACGTAGCCGCCGGAGACCGCAAGGCCGCCGCCGGGGTTCTTGATGAGGGAACCGGCCATGATGTCGGCGCCGACCTGCACCGGTTCCTTCGTATCCGTAAACTCGCCGTAGCAGTTGTCCACCATGCAGATGACGTCGGGCTTGACGGACTTGCAGGCCGCCGCCCAGGCTTCGATCTGGGGGATCGTCATGGCGTTGCGGAACACGTAGCCCCGGGAACGCTGCAGCGCGCAGATCTTCGTGTTGGGACCGATCGCCTTCTTAACGCCTTCCAAGTCGATCTGATTGCCCGGCAGCAGGTCCACCTGCTTGTAGGTAACGCCGAATTCCTTCAGATTGCCGTAGGCATCGCCCTTCAGGCCGATGACGGTCTGCATGGTGTCGTAGGGATCGCCGTTGCAGTAGATGAGCTCGTCTCCGGGACGCAGTAGTCCCAGATAGACGGATGCCAGCGCGTGGGTGCCGTTGACGATCGTCGGCCGCACCAGGCCGGCTTCCGCGCCGAACACGTCGGCATAGAGCTGCTCCAGGGCCGTCCGGCCCACGTCGTCGTAGCCGTAGCCCGTGTTCCAGGCGAAGTGCTGGTCGTTGATGCGGGCTTCCTGAAAATGGTGCAGCACCTTGTATTGGTTGAAGGTCTGGATGTCGTCCATTTTTTCGAATACGCCGGCCAGCTTCTTTTCTGCCGCCTGCGTGCGGTCTAAGATATCAGCGTCGATGCCGAACTGTTGTTTCAGATAATCGTAAGTTGCTTGGTTCATAAGAAATAACGTCCTTTATAAAAATATTATGCCGTCTTCCAGGCTGCCTTCCACTTGCCTTTGCGGTAGCGGATGGTCATCAGCAGGCAGCGCATGGTCCAGTCGAGCGCCATGGGCAGCCATACGCCCAGCAGACCGAAGCCGAAGAATTTGATGAGGATGAAGGCCAGAGGCACGCGCACGCCCCACATGCCCACCATGGACATGATCGAGGAGAATTTCGTATCGCCGGCGCCCCGTAAGATGCCGCTTACCGTGTTTGCGACGGCAACGAACAGCTCCGCGAAGGCCTGCACCCGCAGCGCCTGGGCTGCCATGGTAATGGCCTGTTCATCCGTCGTAAAGATGCCGACGAGCTGCGGGGCAAAGATGAACATCAGCACCGCGCAGACCGCCATGATCTCGCAGGCGTACTTGATGCACTTGTTGCCCAGTTCGATGGCCTTATTGGCATTGCCGGCACCCAGCCATTGGGCCACGATCGTGGTCGCCGCCACGCCGAAGCCGTTGATGGGCATGTAGCAGATGGATTCCGCGGTGTTGGCGTAGCTGTGGGCCGCCACCACGTGGTTTCCGAGGCCTGCCAGCATGCGGGTGGAGACCAGCTGTCCGCTGCTTAAGACCAGACGCTCGAGGGCGATGGGAATGCCCAGGCGGTAGGTGCGTCTTAAGAGCAGGCTGTTGAAGCCGATCACCTTTTTGCGGTCGAAGGTCACCTGATTGTCTTTGCGCAGCACGAAGTACATGGACAGCAGACCGCTGCAGATGTTGGCGAAAGAAGTAGCCGTCGCTGCACCGGCCACGCCCATGCCGGCGCCGATCATGGGGAATGCCATCCCGAACAGGGAGATCGTGCGGCTGGGGAAGATCAGCAGATAGTTAAAGATGACGTTGATGATGTTGTGCAGCACGTTGCAGAACATCGGTCTTCTGGTATCGCCCATGCCCCGCAGCAGATTGCAGTTGATGGACAGCATGGCCAGGAAGATGCGGGTGTAGCCCAGGATGCGGATGTAATCGCCGGAATCGTCCCAGATCGAAACGTCCGCATTCATCCAACGGGCAAAATTGGGCGCGATCAGGAAGATGTACAGCACGTTGAGCAGCACGCCGAACCACGCGATGTGGAACATGGCGTTGCGCATCACTTCCCGGGCATCTTCCGGATGATTCTCGCCGATGTAGCGGGCCACCATGACGGAAAAGCCTAACGCTAAGCCGTAATTGAAGCCGTTCGTGAGCATCAGGATGGGCTGGTTGACCGCGATGGCGGCGGAAGCGTTTACGCTGATGTGTCCCACCATAGCCGTATCCACGTACATGGTGAGGATCTGCCCCAGCTCCTCGATAAAGCTGGGGATGACCAGGCTGAAGATGAGGGTGCGTGCGGGGATGCTGGCATCCAGGATGTTGAGTTGTTGATGCTTTTTATTTGTCAGGGTCATTTCTGTTCAGGTCTTCACCCCACTCAAAATTCTTGATGAGTTCGCGCTTGGTGTTGAGTTTATGGGCGGCGTAGAGCTGCGTCGTCGTCACGTTGTCGTGGTCCAGCAGTTCCTGCACGTCGTAGATGGAATTGCCCCGCCCGATGAGGGACGTAGCCGCCGTGGCACGGAGCTTGTGGGGACTGTAGCCCTGCCGGCGGCTGGTTCCCATGGTGATGGACGTGTACTTCTTGACGACTTCCCGGATCTGCCGGTCCGTCAGCCGCGTGCCCCGCAGGGACAGGAGCAGCGCGTCCTTGTTCTCTTCGGACAGCGTGTCGTCCGGCGCCCTCTCCAGGGTCACATATTCGTTATAGGCCTCGGTGATGGTGTTGTTGATGGGCATCACCGATTCCTTGCCCCGCTTGCGGTAGATCTTGAATTCGCCCCGTTCGAAGTTGAAGGAGCTCAGATTGAGCTGCTGCATCTCCGAAAGACGCAGGCCGTAGGTGACCAGCAGGAGCAGCATGAGCTTGTCCCGGTACTTCGTCTTTTCCCAGAACTGCTTTTCCTTGTCCGTCAGACCTTCCCCGGTGACCACCGCATCCAGCATGCGCATCACTTCGTCGTCCTGCAGCGCCTTAATGACCCGCTCTCCGGGTTTGGGCAGCCGGATGGGATCGAAGCCGTCCGTGATGTTCTTCTCCACCAGACCGTCGCGGTACAAGTACTTGAAGAACACGGAAACTGCGGACTTTTTATGGGCCAGGGCTGCGTTGCCGTTCTCGTAGACCGTTACGTTGCCCTTCTCATCCTCGACTTTGTACCGCCGGCAGTAATCGATGAAGAGATTCACGTCCATGGAGGTGATCTGATCGAGATCGCCGGGCTGGATCTTCTTCATGTCCGTGCACCTTTCCTGCAGTTCCGTCTCCTTCAGCAGATAGTGCAGGAAAAACCGCAGCTCCCGCAGGTACGAAAGCCGCGTCATGGGAAGAACGCCGTTGCGCAGATACATAAAGTAGCCCCGCATCCAGCCGGGCAGCTCCTTCTCGATCTTCTCGCATTCCTCGAATATCTCGTTTTCCCGGGCCACCACGTTGTCGGGCTTGTCCGACTTGTTGTGGACCCTTATCTTCCGTTCTTCCGCCATGTTGCTATCGTTTCTTTCATGCGTCCGTACGCCTCTTCGTCGAAGGCGTCTCCCTGCAGCGGGACCCAGTGCATCTGCGGGTAGCGCCGCAGCCAGATGAGCTGTCTTCTGGCGTAATGTCTCGTATTTTTGCGGATGAGCTCCGCCGCTTCTTCGATGGGACGCCCTTCGGAAAGGCAGTCTATCACTTCTTTATACCCGATGCCCTTCATGGCGATGTCTTTGCTCGTAAAGCCTTTCGCCATCAGGCTGCGGACCTCTTCCTCCAGCCCTGCCTCCAGGATCTTGTCCACCCTGCGGTTGATGCGGTCATACAGCTCGGCTCTGTCCCGGTCCAGCCCGATGAGCAGGCTGTCATAGTCCGGGTACGGCGTCTCGATATCGGTGAACGCCGCCAGCTTCGCTTCGCCGTGCTCCAGGCGTTCGATGGCCCGCAGCATGCGCTTGACGTTGTTGGGATGAATGGCTTCGGCGGCATCCGGATCCAGAGCCCGCAGGCGTTCGTGGACCTTCCTGGGATCTTCGCCGCATTCCTGCCATACCCGCTGCCGGAAACCGTCGTCGCCTTTGGGCGCCGAAAAGTCCATGTCGTACAGCAGCGCGTTGATATACAGTCCCGTGCCGCCGCTGACGATGGGAAGCTTTCCCCTGCCCGCGATATCCGCGATATAGGAACGGGCCGTTTTCTGGTAATCCGAGACGTTGAAGGGCGTCTTCGGGTCGATCTCGTCCACGAGCCAGTGCTTTGCCTGAGCGCGCTCCTCCGGCGTGGGCTTGGCGCTTCCGATATCCATGTATTTATAAAGCTGCATGGAGTCGGCAGAGACGATCTCTCCGTTATAGTCTTGCGCCAGCCGTATGGCATATTCCGTTTTTCCGCAGGCCGTGGGCCCGGTCAGAAACAGGACTTTCATCGATCACTTTCTCTTGAACTGGCGCTCGAGGTCGCTCTGGCTGAAGGAGATGAGCGTGGGCCGTCCGTGGGGGCAGCTGAAGGGATTCTCGCAGCGGTCCAGCCGCAGGAACAGTTCCTTCATCTCGGCCGGATCCAGTTTGTCGTTGGCCTTGATGGCCGCCTTGCAGGCGTTGCTCGTCAGCTCTTCTCGCTTGATCTGCACGTCCTGGGCGCGGATGGAATCCTGCTCCAGGATGTGGATGGCGAAATCCTCCGCTTCCTGCAGATCCATGCAGGACGGGATCTCCTTGACGACCAGATCTCCCATGCCGAACTCCTCGATGCGGTAGCCCAGGTCCGAAAGCAGCTGCAGCTTCTCCGCCGCGCCGCTGCGGGATGCGGAGCCCAGCTGCAGCAATACCGGCGCCAGGATGGGCTGGGATGCCTTTTCCGCGCCGTTGAAGATCTTCAGCAGCTGTTCGTACAGGATGCGTTCGTGGGCCGCGTGCTGGTCGATCATGTAGACATGGGTCTCATCCTTCGCAATGATGTACGTGGCAAAGGCTTCGCCGATGATCTGCAGCGACGAGAACAGGAACCGTGGCTTTTCCTCCGGCTGTTCTGCAGGCTGCGATCCATAGGCATGGATCTCTTCCTGCACCTGCTTTTTGCGGTCTGATTCCTCCCTCAGACGCGCAAAGATGTTCTTTGCGTAGCTGCCTTCTTCGGTTTCCGGTAAAGGATTTATGTCTACTATGCTCAGATATTCCGACGGATCCGCCGGCGCTTCTACCGGCTGCGTATCCTCGAAGCCATTGGAAACTTCGCTTTCGTAGGGTTTTGCATACACTGTCTCCGCTTCTCTGCTTACGGGTCTTGCGATCTCGGAGGATTCCGCGATGCCTTCCAGCCGCAGCAGACTGCGGCGGATGGCGCGGATCATGAATTCGGAGACGCCCCGTTCGTCGTAGAACTTGATCTCCGTCTTGTGGGGATGGATATTCACGTCCACGCTGCGGGGGTCAACGTCCAGGAACAGGAACGCCGCCGGATGCCGCCCTTCGAACAGCTTGTCGGAGAACGCCTCCTCCAGCGCGTCTTCCATCACCTTGCTCTTGACCCAGCGTCCGTTGACGAAGAAGACCTGCATCCGCTTGTTGTTGCGGGAATAAGCAGGCGCGGAAACAAAGCCCGCCAGGCTGCGCCCTTCTTCTGCGGCCGCTTCCCCTTCGATGGAGACCAGTCCCCTTGCCATCTGGGGGCTGTACAGCGTGAGGATCGCCGCCTTCAGGTCGCCTTTTCCCAGCGTGGAATACAGGATCGTTCCGTTGGAGATGAGGCGGAAGCGCACGCCCGGATAGGCCAGCGCCATCTTCGACACGTACTCGGAGATGAGGCTCGCTTCAGCGTTGTCCGGCTTTAAAAACTTGCGCCTGGCCGGCGTATTGTAGAACAGATCCGTCACGATGATGGTCGTGCCGTCTTCGCAGGCAGCTTCCGTGATCTCCTCGGCGATGCCGCCCTCCAGCCGGATGCGGGTGCCGCTCTTGGCATCCCTCGGCTTTGTAACAAGCTCCACCCGGGAGACCGCCGCGATGCTGGCCAGGGCCTCTCCCCGGAATCCCAGGGTGCCGATGGCGTTCAGATCGTCCTCGGTCGCGATCTTGCTGGTGGCGTAGCGCATAAAGGCCAGTTCCACCTCGTCCGCGGGTATGCCGCAACCGTTGTCCGTGACCCGGATATAGTCTTTGCCGCCTTTGCGGATCTCGCAGGTGATGCTTGTGGATCCGGCATCCACGGCGTTTTCGATGAGCTCCTTGACGATGGAAACGGGACGCTCCACCACTTCGCCGGCTGCGATCTTATCGGATATGTCTCTCGGTAATGCGCGTATCATTTACTGTCTTGCCTTCTCCTGCAGTTCTTCCAGGATACCGATGGCCTGGGACGGGGTGATGTTCATCAGGTCCAGATTTCTCACCATGATGGCCAGTTCGCTGTCCACGGGGGTAAACAGGCTGAGCTGGGCTTCCGGCGCCTCTTTCTTCTTTTTGACCGGTTTTGCCGGTTCCGCCGGCGCTGCGATGGAAGGTTCCCCGCTCTCCAGAGAATCCAGCTTCGCCTGGGCGCTCTCCAGCACTTCCTTCGGCACCCCTGCCAGCTTCGCCACGTGGATGCCGTAGCTGCGGGAGGCGCTGCCTTCCACGATCTTGTGCAGGAACACGATGTTGCCGCCGGTCTCGGACACGTCCACGTTGAGATTCTTGACGCCCTTGATGGTATCCGCCAGGGCCGTGAGTTCGTGATAATGGGTGGCGAACAGAGTCCGCACCCTCTTTTTTTCCTTCGTGAGCCGCTCCACCGTCGCCCAGGCGATGGAAAGCCCGTCGTAGGTGCTGGTTCCGCGGCCGATCTCGTCCAGGATGACGAGGCTCTTTTCCGTCGCGGTATTCAGGATATAGGCCAGCTCGCTCATCTCCACGAAGAACGTGGACTGCCCCATGGCGATGTTGTCCGATGCGCCGATGCGGGTGTAGATGCGGTCGCAGAGCCCGATCCGGGCGCTCTCCGCCGGCACGAAGCAGCCCGCCTGGGCCATCAGTACGATGAGGGCCAGCTGCCGCATATACGTGGATTTACCGGCCATGTTCGGACCCGTGATGAGCAGCATGCTGGCGTCGGATCCGTTGAGATACAGGTCGTTGGACACGAAGACGCCGTCCCGGATCGTCGTCTCGATGACGGGATGTCTGCCCTTTTGAATGACGATCTCGTCGCCGTCCGTCACTTCGGGTTTTACGTAATTCAGCTTGACGGAGCTTTCCGCAAAGCTGCACAGCACGTCGGTCTGGGCGATGGCCGATCCGGTCTTCTGCAGAACGTCCGAGAAGCCCTGGATCTTCTGGCGCAGCGACGTAAACAGCCGGTACTCCAGATCGTTGATCTTCGTCTGGGCGTTCAGGACGATGCTTTCCATCTCCTTCATCTCGGAGGTAATAAAGCGCTCGCCGTTTACGAGGGTCTGCTTGCGGATATAGTTCTCCGGCACCTGGTCCTTAAAGGAATTGCTGACCTCGATATAATAGCCGAACACCTTGTTGAAACCGACTTTGAGCGTCTTGATGCCGGTGCGCTCCTTTTCCGTATTTTCCAGCGAGGCGATCCAGAGCTTCGCATCCTTGGAGCTGGCCTTCAGGCCGTCCAGTTCGCTGCTGTAGCCGTCCCGGATCATCTCGCCTTCCCGCACGGAAAAAGGCGGTTCGTCCACGATGGCCCGCTCGATCTCGTCCGCGATCTCCGGCAGCGCATCCATGGCTTCGGACAGTTCTCCCAGCAGCCCCGCCTGCCCCCGCAGCGCATCCTTGATGTCGGAGGCGTGCAGCAGCGAGGTCTTTAAGGCGATCAGATCCCTGGCGTTGGCCGTGCCGCAGGCAAACCGCGCCGTGAGCCGCTCCAGGTCGTACACGTATTTCAGAGATTCCCGCAGATCGTTGCGCAGCAGGATGTCCTCCGTCAGCAGTTCCACGGCGTCCAGCCGGGCCTGGATGGGTCTGAGGGAATTCAGCGGCTGCCGCAGCCACTGCTTCATCTTCCGTGACCCCATAGCGGTCCGGCAGCGGTCCAGCACGCCCAGAAGTGAACCCTGCACCTTGTGTTCGAACAGGGTCTCCGTCAGCTCCAGGTTCTTGATGGTGGCTTTATCCAGGTTCATGGAATCGCCGGCGTCCCGGATCTGCAGCTTCTGCAGATGGGTCACATCCTGCTTCTGCGTCTGGCGGATGTAGCCTAAGATAGCGCCGACCGCGTAGAACAGCAGCGGCACGTCCTCCTCCGCAAGTCCTGCGGCCTTTTCTGAAGCCGCATCGAAATGACGGCAGATGTTATCGGAGCAGGCCCGCTGTCCAAACAGCTCATTTCCGCCTTTCGAAGGATACAGTCCGTCCATGTAGGACAGCTGCTCCCAGAGCCAGGGATCTTCCTCTTCGGAGACGTTTACAAGGACTTCCTTGGGCTGGATCTTCGTGATCTGCGCCAGCAGCATCTGGCGGGAGTCTGGCCCGGTCAGCTGCAGCGCGGAAAATTCACCGGTGGAGATGTCGCACCAGGACAGGCCGAAGCCGCCGTCGCCTTCGTATAAAGATGCGAGGAAATTGTTATCCTTTTCGTTGAGAATGGCATCGGAAAGCACCGTGCCGGGCGTGACCACCCGGATGACGTCCCGTTCCACCAGGCCTTTGGAGAGCGCAGGGTCGGTCAGCTGTTCCGCGATCGCGACCTTATAGCCCTTCTCTACCAGTCTCGCAATATAGTTTTCGCAGGCATGGTAAGGGACCCCGCACATCGGGGCTCTCTCCTCCTCACCGCACTGTTTGCCGGTGAGGACCAGATCCAGTTCCCTGGCGGCGGTTTTGGCGTCGTCGAAAAACATCTCGTAGAAATCGCCGAGACGGTAAAACAGGATGCAGTCAGGATACTGCTCCTTTGTCGCCAGATATTGCCGCATCATGGGTGAATATGCCATGCTTACCTCTGTTTCTTAATCCAATTCTTTATGTGCATCGCTCACGACGGAAGCGATCTTCTCTTTGTCTACGCTGCAGACCGGATCTCCCTTTTTGCGGAGCAGCACCAGATACTCGATATTGCCCTTTGTTCCCTTTACCGGCGAATGGTCCAGATCCAGGACGGAAAAGCCGCTTTCCGCAGCATATCCCAGCACGTTTTCGATCACCTGACAGTGGATGGCAGGGTCACGGACGATGCCGTTCTTGCCCACCTGCTCCCGCCCTGCCTCGAACTGGGGCTTGATGAGACACACCATCGGCGCTCCGTCCTTGAGCAGCGATGCCGCCGGTCCCAGAATGTGCTTCAGAGAGATGAAGGACACGTCGGTGCATGCAAAATCCATCCGGTCCGCGAAATCCGAAGGCTCCGCATACCGGAAGTTGTACTGCTCCATGCACACGACCCGTTCGTCGCTGCGCAGCTTCCAGACCAGCTGGTTCGTGCCGCTGTCCACGGCGTAGACCTTGACGGCGCCGCGCTGCAGCATGCAGTCCGTAAACCCGCCGGTGGAGGAGCCGATATCGATGCAGACCAGACCGTTCATGTCCAGACCGAAGCGGTCCAGCGCCCGTTCCAGCTTTAAGCCGCCCCGGGATACGTAGGGACAGTCGTCCCCCCTCACTTCGATCTTCGCATCCTCAGCAACGGCTGTGCCCGCTTTATCGCAGCGCTGCCCGTCCACGAATACGAGCCCCGCCATGATGATGCGCTTCGCTTTTTCTCTGGTCTCGCAGTATCCCTGCTCCACCAGGAGCACGTCAATCCTGTTCTTCAAGCCAGTTCACCGCCGTTTCCGCGATCGAAGCCGCATCCAGCCCGTAGCGCACCTTCAGTTCCTCCGTGCTGCCGTGTTCGATAAACCGGTCCGGCCAGCCCATCACCTTGATGCGCACGTCCGCCCGCTTTTCCGCGGCATAGGCCGCAATGCGCGTGCCGACGCCTTCGTAGACGTCGCCGTCCTCCAGGGTGATGATATGCCGGTACTGCTCGAAGATGCCGTCCAGGAACGCTTCGCTTAAGGGCTTCAGCACCCGCAGATTATAGACCGCGCAGTGGATGCCCCTTTCGTCCAGCAGATCCGCTGTCTTCAGGGCGTCCGCAACGCTGCTGCCCGCAGCCAGGATGCACATGTATCTGCCGTCCCGCATCTGCTGGGGCCGGCTCACGCCCGCCGCGATGGCATATTCGGATAGATCCGTCGCCTTGCCTCTGGGATAGCGGATCGCCACAGGGCCGTTGATGTTCAGCGCATACTGAAGCATCGCCACCAGCTCCGGTCCGTCCTTGGGCGCCAGTACCGTCATATTGGGCATGGACGACAGATAGGCGATGTCGAAGCTGCCCTGATGGGTCTCGCCGTCCCGTCCGGTCACGCCGCTTCTGTCCAGCGCAAACACCACGGGCAGGTTCTGCAGGCAGACTTCCGTGATCACCTGGTCGTAGGCTCTCTGCAGGAAGGTGGAATAGATGGCGACGACGGGCTTCATGCCGCCCAGAGCCAGTCCTGCGGCAAAGGATACCGCGTGCTGCTCTGCAATGCCGGCATCGAAGACCCGGTCTGGGAACCGCTTTTTCATGACGGAAAGTCCGGTGGCATCCATCATGGCCACGGTGATGGCGACGATGCGGTCGTCCTCCGCCGCCTCCTCCGCCAGCGCGGCGCCGAACAGGTCGGAATAGGTATCCGTCGTGGGTGTATCTGCGGAGATGGCCATAGAGGGGTCAAAGGGCCCTACGCCATGGAATTTGCTGGGGTTCTTTTCGGCGGGGATAAAACCCTTGCCCTTCTTCGTAATGACGTGTATAAAGACGGGCCGGTTCTGCTCCTTCGCCGCGTACAGCACGTCCGTCATGGCGTCGATGTCGTGGCCGTCCACGGGGCCGTAATACTTAAAGCCCATCTGCTCGAAGATGACGCCGGGCACGATTGCATATTTCAGCGTATCTCTTGCAGAGGTAAGGCCCTTCTGGAGCCGGGGCATGTTGGCCGTCGCGGTCTTGATGCTCTTCTTGATGCCTAAGTAAGGCGCGGAAGTGCGCAGCTGCTGCAGGTGCTTGGCCACGCCGCCCACGTTATTGTTGATGGACATCTCGTTGTCGTTGAGCACGACGATGAGGGGCGTCTTCTCCGCCCCCGCGCTATTGAGCGCTTCGAAGGATACGCCGCAGTTCAGGGCGCCGTCGCCGATGACGGCCACGCAGGCATAGTCTTCGCCCTTCAGATCTCTGGCCTTGGCGTAGCCGAAGGCGGCGGATACGGAAGATCCGCTGTGACCCGAATCAAAAGCGTCGCTGCGGCTCTCCATCCGCTTGGGGAAACCGGAGAGCCCGTCCAGCTGCCGCAGCGTCGTCATGTCGTCCCAGCGGCCGGTCAGCAGCTTGTGGACGTAGGTCTGATGGCCCACGTCCCATACGATGCGGTCTTTGTACACGTCGAAGACGCGGTGCAGCGCCAGAGTCAGCTCCACGATGCCCAGATTCGATGCCAGGTGACCCCCGCAGGCGGAGACGTCGTCCAGGAGCTTCTCCCGGATCTGCACGGCCAGAAGCTCGAGGCTTCTCGTGCTCATGTGCTTTACGTCGTCCGTCAGATAATGTTTTGGGATAATATTTTCCATTATTGTATGATCTCTGATTCCAGGAAGTCGATGATCGCGTTAAAGACCTCGGCTTCGTCATAATACTTTTCCATGGCTTCTCTCGCCTTCGTCAGGTGAGCCATCGCCAGTTCGATCGACTTATCCAGCCCGTACAGCGCCGGGAACGTCGCTTTGTCCAGCTGGGCATCCACGTGGGTCTTCTTTCCCAGCGTCTTCTCGTCTCCGATGATATCCAGGATATCGTCCACGATCTGGAACGCCAGGCCCACGTGCTCGCCGTAGCTGCGCAGATCCGACTGCGTCGGTTCATCCGCGCCGCCCAGATAGCCTCCGGCCAGCGTAACGCTCTTGATGAAGGCCGCCGTTTTGTTGGCATGGATGAAGGTGAGCATCTCTTCGGAGCAGGCCTTCCCCTCGTTCTCTACGTCGGCCACCTGTCCTGCCACCATGCCGCGCACGCCGGTCCCTTTCGTGAGTTCGAACGCTGCGCGGGTCATGCGCTTCAGCTTGCCCGGGTCATCCAGATACAGCAGCATGTGCTTGGTCATGATCTCGTAGGCCGCGGACAGGAGCCCGTCCCCCGCCAGAATGGCGATGTCCTCGCCGTAGACCTTGTGGTTCGTGAGCATGCCGCGCCGGTAATCGTCGTTGTCCATGGCCGGAAGGTCGTCGTGGATGAGCGAATAGGTCTGGATGTATTCCGCGGCGCAGGCGAAGGGAAGCAGGAATTCCTCCTTTTCCCCGCACATCAGGCCGGCGGACATCATCAGGACCGGGCGGATGCGCTTGCCGCCCGCCGTCAGGCTGTAGCGCATGGAGTCGTACAGCGTGCTGACTTTCTGGTCGATCACGGGCATAAAGTCCAGGATGTGGTCGTTGATCAGGTTTCTTAAGCGGTTGAATTCGGGACTGTTCATTCTTCCATAGCCTCCAGGGTGCCGTCAGAAGGGCGGTAGATCTCGATCTTCTGTTTCGCGTTATCTAAAATGCCTTTGCAATGGTTATATAACAGAATACTATTATCGTAAACCGAAACGCTTTCTTCCAGGGACAGCCCACCGCTGCGGAGGCTGTCCGCCGCAGTTTCCAAGGCCTGCAGCGCTTCTTCGAACGTCATGTCCTCAATCTTCTTTTTCTTCATGCGCTTTCACCTCCTGTACGAGTACGAATACGGTGCCGTCCGCGAATTGCAGGGCAGCCTTCTCCCCCGGCCGCAGCCGGCCGGCGCTGTCGATCCAGGAACCGTCTTCTCCCTGCACCATGACGTAGCCCCGCTGGAGCACGTTTCGCGGATCGGACAGATCCGCGTCGCTCTTCAGCCGCATCAGGCGATGCTCCGCCTGCTGCAGGATATTCTGTATGCTGCCGTCTGCGCTCTCCTTCAGACGCTGCAGCTTAAGCCCGTAGTTTTCGAATCCGCTCCGCAGGTTCTCGTACAGCCGCTGGGGCGTATAGAACTGGAGCGTGTCGATGAGGGCCGCCATGTGGGGGACCGCCAGTTCCGCGGCCGCCGTAGGCGTCGCGCCCCGCAGATCGGCGGCATAGTCCGCGATGGTAACGTCCACTTCGTGACCCACCGCAGAGATGACCGGGATCTTCGATGCCCGGATCGCCCTTGCCACGATCTCCTCGTTAAAGCTCCACAGGTCTTCCGCAGAACCGCCGCCCCTTCCTGCGATGATCACGTCCAGATCCGGGAATAGGCGGTTCATCTCCGATAAGCCCTCCGCGATGCTGGCCGCCGCACCGTCCCCCTGCACCAGACAGGGATAGACCAGCACGTCCACCAGGGGATTGCGGCGCTTTACCGTCGTAATGACGTCGTGGACCGCTGCGCCCGTGGGCGATGTGAGGACGCCGATGCGCTTCGGAAACGCCGGGATGGACCGCTTGAGCGCCGGATCGAACAGTCCTTCCGCCTCCAGCTTCTTGCGCAGGTTCTCGAAGGCGATCTTCAGCGCGCCCTCCCCCTGCACGTCCAGATCGCGCACGTAGACGGAGTAGCTGCCGCCCCGCTCGTAGACGGAAACGCTGCCGTACAGCACCACCTCCATGCCTTCGGAGATGTCGTAGCGAAGCGTCTGCACCCGCTCCCTGGGAAGAAAGCAGCTGATGCGGCTCGTCTCGTCCTTCAGGGTAAAATACCAGTGACCCGCCGAATGCTTCGTCAGGTTGGAGATCTCGCCCTTCACGGACAGGTTCATCAGGATGGGGTCCGTCGCCAGGATGCGGCGGATATAGCTGTTCAGTTGTGATACGGATACCGGTTTTAACGGCACGCAGCACCTCCGAGGAGGCTCACGCCCACCGCATTGTCGCTGCAGAGGCGGGGCTCTCCGAACACGTATTTGTTATCGCTGCAGTATTTTCTCAGAAACCGGCTGCAGGCCACGCCGCCGGTCACCAGGACCCGTCCGGCGCCGTACTCCCCGTTGGCGGCATCCGCGATCCGGCAGAAGCTCTCCGCGATGCGTTCCATCACGAAATACGCAGCCGCCTCCCGGGAAAGGGCCAGGCCGATTTTCGGCGATTTCAGCTGTGTTTCCAGGCCGGAAAGGTTCAGATACGTTTTCTCGGTAAAAACGCGGGAAAACGGATTTTTTTGCCCTTCTCGCGCAAATCCGCAGGCCAGGTCGTCTATGGACCGTCCCGCCGGGAACGGATACCCGAGATCCACCCCCATGCGGTCCAGCAGCTGGCCGTAAGAGATGTCCCTCGTGCCGCCGCAGATCTCATAGGCAGCGTTCCCCTTCTCGTCCGTCTTTCGCAGCACCAGTTCCAGCGTGCCGCCGGACAGGTGGGAGCAAAGAAGCGGCTCCGTTCCATCCGGATCGACGCCGTTTCCGTGGGCCGCCGCCCAGATGTGACCCTCCTGATGGGAACAGCAGACCAGCTTCGCACCGGTCTGGGCCGCCAGGATCCGGGCCGTGTGCATGCCCGCCGTAAAGACCGGCATGTAGGATCCTTCCTGAGGCCGGGGCCTTTCGCTTACGGCGATGGTGCAGATCTCGCTTCCGAACACAGGCAGCACCCGTTCCAGCAGATCCGGCAGGTTCTGCCAGTGCTGAAACAGCGCGTCGCTCTGCCGCAGGCCCTTTTCTCCTGCTTTCACGGTAAGCAGTCTGCGCTCATCTGCAAGGATCTCTCCCGTGTCCGCATCCGTTACGGCGACAGAGGTCGTATAGTTGCTGGTGTCCAGTCCCAGGACCAGCTTACGCATCGGTTTTGCGGCTGCGGGAGAAGTTTCCCAGCACGCCGTTGACGAACTTGCCGGACTCTTCGCTGCCGAAGGTCTTGGCCAGGGTCACGGCCTCGTTGATGGCTGCGCTCTCCGGCGTCGGTTCGCTCAGATAGCAGATCTCCGCGATGGCCAGGCGCAGCACCGCAAGATCCACCTTGGCGAGGCGGTCTTTGTGCCAGTGCCTCGAGTTGGCCTCGATGGCGTTGTCCACCTCTTCCATGTGGTCCACGAAGGCGTTATAGACGCCGTTTACGTAGTCCTTCTGGTTTTCCGGCGGATAGAATTCCAGGAATGCGTCCTTGCATTCCGGGGAAAAGTCGTTTCTCGCTTCCATGGAGAAGAGCATCTGCATGGCAAGTTCTCTGGCTTTGGATCGTTTCATCGGTCTTGTTCGTTTCCTTTCGCATCTTTGGGGCTTACGCCCATGATGTGTATGTTCACCTGGGAGACTTTGCGGTTCGTAAAGTCCTCCACTCTGTGCTTGACGTTTTCCTGGATGTTCCAGGCGGTATCCGGGATCTTCGTGCCGAACGCGACGTTCAGGTAGACGTCGATCTCCAACCCCTTCTTGGACTCGGAGATCCGCACACCCTTCGCGCCGTCCTTATCCTTCCCCAAAGACGCCATGGCAGGCAGCGGCGCCATCTCCGACACGCCGTCCGTATGCAGCACCGCGTTCATGGCGCAGATCGACACGATCTCCGGCGGCATCTTCTCTTGTAAGGAATGATCGTCCATTTTTTGTACAACAAAATTCAGTCAATAAAATACCAATTTAATTATACCAAAAAGGAGGCGGTTCTTCAACGGAACTGCCTCCTTCTGATGCTATCGTTTTCGGTTTTTACAGGCTGTTGAGATATTCTGCCTTATACTGCTCGAACGTCGCCGCGTCCTCCGCGAAATTGTGCTCGCCGGAGCCGTCCCCTTTCAGCACGTAATAGATATAATTTGTGCTTGCCGGATACAGGGCGCCTTCGATGCTGGCTGCGCCGCTGGAGCAGATCGGTCCGACGGGAAGACCCGCATAAGCATAGGTGTTATAAGGTGAATCGACCTCCAGATCGCTGTAGTAGACTCTGTCCTTCCACTCGCCCAGGGCGTAGAGCACCGTAGCGTCGATCTGCAGCTTCATGCCGATGTTCAGCCGGTTGTAGATGACGGATGCGATCTTGTCCCGGTCCGTCTCGGCCTTGGATTCCCGTTCGACCAGGGATGCCAGGGTCACCATCTCGTGGACGGTAAGTCCGTTGACGGTGCCGCCGTCCGTGCCGCCGGCCTCCTGCCAGAGCGGCGTAAATACGGCGTCAAACTGGCTCAGCATGCGCTCTACGATGTCGTGCGGGGCTGCACCCACAGGCACCCGGTAGGTCTCCGGATACAGGAAGCCTTCCAGGCGGTTTGCCTTCGCCGAGACCGTGCCGCTGGGATCCGCCTCGTTCGTGACCCCGTTCAGGAACCAGAAGACCGACTCCCAGTCCTCCTCACAGGCTGCGTAGAATTCCTCCGGGCTTGCGATAAGACCATCTTCCGCCAGCTTTTCGGCCGTATCCTTTACGGTGTAGCCCTCCGGAATGGTAAAGCTGACTTCCGCCTTGCGGCCGCTCTGCAGCAGCTCCATGATCTCTTCCGTGGTCATGGACGGAGAGAAACTGTAATCGCCCGCCTGGAACGTGCCGTCCAGCCCGTTCAGCCGGGATTTCATCTTGAATTTCTTCACGTCCGGGATAATGCCGTTGTCGTACAGGATCTGCGCTATGCTTGTCGTCGTCGAACCGGACGGGATCGTGACCGCGATCATCTCCGTATTGGCCGGATCCAGCGCCGCGTTGTAGTTTTTATAATCCGTGTAGACCTTGCTCGCGATGATGTAGATCAGCGCGAATATGACGATGAGCAGCAGGATGACGATCTTTAAGCTGCCCTTCTTTTTCTTTTCTCTTTTTCCAGCCATACGTTCCTCTTTGCCGTTACTGTCTCTTGTACCCGGTGACCATGGTCATCAGAAAGCAGAAGACCGTCGCCCAGGCGAAAAATCTGTGTTTTTTCATCGTTGTTATCCTCTCGGTATAAGACCAAATGAAATTATAGCATACCGATCGCATTTCTGCATACTTTACAGCATCTTCATCATCCACAGCATGTCCGCATAGGTGCCGTCGGCGTATTTCATATTGCGGGGCAGACGGCCGAAGACCTGAAAACCAAAGCTTTCATAGAGCGCGATGGCTGCCGTGTTCTCCGAAGCCACTTCCAGTTCCGCCTGTTCGTAGCCGTATTCCTTTGCCAGGGTCAGGATGTGCGCCATCAGCATGCGGCCGATGCCGCAGCCCCAGTACTCCCTGTACAGCGCGATGCCGATCTCACAGCGGTGGGCTGCCCTGCGGTGGGGCGCTGAATGGAAAACGCTGCAGCTGCCTGCGATGCGGCCTTCCACCTCCGCCAGCGCCATGCATTCCCGTTCCGCATCCAGACGGCCCTGCAGAAACTGTCCTTCCAGTTCCGGGGTCATGCTGATCTCATCGGGTTCGCGCAGCAAAAACGGCGTCTCCCCGCTGGTCGTCTTCAGATAGTCGATGAGCGCAGAGGCGTCGCTCAGCTGCGGACTGCGCAGCAATACGCGGCGTCCCAGCTTATCGATCTTTTCTACCGGTTCAAAACGCATAATAAAAAATCCCCTTTCCCTCCCTCGTTCTGCAGGCAAATATCTGGTCGTACGCGATACGCGATGCCGGATGCGTGGATACGCGATCGGAGCATGCGGTATTCTCGGGGATTCGAACCCCGGGCGGGCTCTGCCGCCCTCGTCCAACTGATGGTCTTGCGACCGGTGCAGCTGTCCGCCGCTGCCGCGTGATATTCACCCCTGCAGAACTACCGTCTGCAACAACTATTCGATCAGGTCGGCCGTCCAGTTCGCCTGCTGGATCGTATTGTCCAGCAGCCGGATCTCCTTGGCCAGTTCATCCGCTTTTTTCTGCAGCTGGGCAGCCTTCAGCACGGGAACGATCTTGATCTCCGTGTTCCGGGCCCGCTGCGTGGACTGGGAGGCGGCGTACAGGATATCGCGGTAGGCGCTCTGCTTGACCCGCAGAACGTCCTTCTTCGCGATCAGCTCGGTCAGCGTCCGGCCGTCGACTTGATAGGCGCAGTTCGTTAAGTTGATCTGCCGGATGAGATATTCCAGCCGCGCCAGGCTCTCTTCCAGTTCCTTCATCAGTTTGTCCGGGTCCTCCGCCGGCTTCTCCCCTTCCTGCACCAGAACGTTGTTCTGGATGCGGATGCGGAGCTGCTCGATCTTGCGGTTGAGATCCGCTCTTTCCTGTAAGCTTTCTGCTAATTTCATACTATCTTGCTCCTAACGTCTTAAATACTCCGCATTGACCGGAAACTCGAAATACGTATCCGGATACGGCTCGTCCTTCAGCGTAAAATGCCACCATTCACAGTCGATGGGCACAAAGCCGCAGCGCACCATGGCGCTCTGCAGCAGCATGCGGTTGGCGTATTGCTCTTCTGTGACCCCTTTGAAATCCGGATGCGACAGTTCCCCGAAGAAATCGAAGGGGCCTCCCATATCCACTTCTTTGCCGGTCTTCATGTCCAGCAGCGTCAGGTCGATGGTGCTGCCCCGGCTGTGACTGGACTTGCTCGCAACGTAGCCCTTTTCGAACAGTTCCGTCTTCTGCAGATCCGGATAGAAATAAGGCTTCATCCGGACATCGGTATCCTCGATGCCCCACAGCACAAAGTGCCGCACGGCAGGTGCCGGACGGTAGGCGTCGAAGATCTTCAGCCGGTAGCCGCAGACGTTCATCTCGTTGGCGACGGCTTTCAGGGCTCTTGCCGCTTCGATGGTGCACAAGGCAACCGGCTCTTCGTATCCGTCGATGCGGTCACCGATAAAATTATAGGTGGAGTAATATCGTATTTCCTGCACGATTCCGGGCACGTATTCCCCCAAAACGACAAATCCGGAAGGATCCATCGTCACTTTCTTTTCAAAATCCAAAGACATTTATGAATACGGGCCTCCGTTCAATACCCCAGTTCTTCATCGATCAGGACGACCACGTAAGCCGCTCCCGTCGGTTTTGTCCAAAGGATGGACAGGTTGCGGCAGATCCGCTCGGGACTGCTGCAGTCGTAGCATTTGTCGCCCTTTACTGCACAGGGCGTCTTCCGGTTCAGCCGCTTTGCATTCCGCGGCGCAGCAACGTTGCGGGCCCGCCAGACCGCCTGTTCCAGCGTTTCTGCGACCTTGTTCCGTCCAACGACCAGATAAACGGTCTCCGGCCCGAAAGAGATCGCAGCCGCACGGTTACCCGTGTTGTCGATGTTTACGATCTCTCCGGTCTCTGCGACCGCATTCACGGAACTGATATAAACATCGGACCGGGATGCCGTCCGCCTCGCTTCCATTACGCTCATCCCTTCCGGAAGGATTTCATGCGTACAGACCGCATTATGACCCGAAAGCTTCTCCGTAAGTCCCATCTGATGAACGGTCACGGATCCGCCGATGCCGACGGACTTGCCGTCGATCCGTTTGTCCAGGTACTCCGAAGCTTCCGATGCCGAGGCAAAAACACGGACCTCATAACCCTTTTTCTCCAGATTTTCTTTTAGAACTTCAAACAACGGGTTCACTTCCTTTCCGCAGAGAGATCATCGGAGAGAAGGATCTCTTCCATGGAGAGCCTAGGACGCGGATCCGGCGATTCCGCTCCGTACCCGACGGTCAGGATGCCGCTTACGTAATATTCGTCGTTAATGCCTAAAGCTTTCCGCATTTCCCGCTGGTCGTACCATCCCGTCCAGCAGGTGGCAAGACCCATATGTTCTGCCTGCAGGATCATGAAGGAAACCGCGATGGCCGTATCGCGGATCACGAGTTTCACAAGGTTATCCGGGCTGGTTTCCAGCGTGTTTTCCGGTACCGGCGCCTCGTGCTGTCTGCTCTTTAGGTCGGCGAGGCAAGCGATAAAGACCGGAGCCTGGAGCATCCATTCCTGGTCGTTGTCGGCCTTTACGACCGCGGATTTCTTTTGCGGGTCTGTGATGACCATAAACCGCCAGGGCTGCGTATTGCTGCCGGACAAAGACAACCGTCCTGCTTCCAGGATCTCCATCACCTGCTCACGGCTGACCGGAAGATCCCGGTACCGCCTTACGCTTCTTCTCGATTCGATCTCTTTTAATAAACTCATGTTATGCCTCCTCTTCCAGCAGCCACGCAAAGCCCTTCGCCATGCGCAGATCCGGTTCCTTAAAATGATTGCCCGGATTCCATTCCAGGACGGTCCGCATGCCCCGCTCCGCAAGAAAAGCATGCGCTTCCCGCACGCAGTCGCCTACGGTACGCATCACAGGGTTGCGGGTCTTCTCTTCCTTATCGCCGAGGCTGAGATAGACGGCCTCCGTCTGCAAGGGGTGACCCTTCACATAGTCCAGAAATCCCGGAAACCATAAAGATCCGGAGGCGCTTGCTACGCCGCAGAAAACATCCGTCCGGCAGGCCGCCCAGACCGCAAACAGTCCGGCCAGCGAATAGCCGCCCAAGAGCAGTTTTGCGTCTTCCCCTGCCTGCATGCGGATCTGCGGCACGACGGAAGTCAAGACGGCTTCTAGCGTGTCCTGTGCCCCTCCGCCGAATCCTTCGCTGCCGAACACCGGCGGCGCCTCCCAGGGAGACAGGTCCCGGTTCCAGTTATCCACCAGGACGGCGGTCAGACCGAATTCGCTGCGCCCGGACAATTCCCGGATCTTCCCGAATTCAGAAGACAGAAATTCCTCTTCGTCCCCGCCCGTCAGCTGGACGAGCTGGATCTGCGCTTTCGGGTCACCGAAAAACAGAGTCTTAGCGATCATCTCCGTCCTCCCCTGTATCCAGGCCGCTGTTGTAAAGCGCGTTGACTTTCGCCTGCGCATATTCTGCGATGTGTTTGCCCCGGAGCCGGTCCCGTTCCGCCAGGATCGCCAGCATCTCATCTGCGAATTCCTGTGGCGGCACTATTCCCGCCCGGCTAACGTAGGCGATCATCCGTTCTTCCGTGTAGGGCGTATGCATCTGCTGTGCGACAAGGTCGGCAAACTCAGACGGATAGCCTTTGCGCGTCATCAGTTCATAGAGTTTTTCGCTGCGCGTTTCTTTCAAAGACGTTTCCTCCGCGGATCAGCGCAGCATCGCCGGATCCGGTTCGTACCGGTCTGCGTCGAAGCAGGAGAAAGCTCGGTCGCTTTCTGAGTAGAATGCCACATAGTAGGCCATACCCGGTTGTGCGCGGTCGAATTCCTTCTTGTCCACTTCCACGCCTGTTTTTTCTTCTCCGAAATACAGCATGTAATAATATGCCCACGCGTTGCTCGGGTTATCCGGATCCGGATCTTTCATCTCCGCCTTATCCGTAACGGTCATCCGCTTGAAGTACGCCTTTTCCGGGTCCCCTATCCCCTGTTTGCGCTGAGCTTTCCGCTGCAGTGCAAAGAACATGGCATTCACCAGACCTTTGCCGCCGGCAGCACTCTCCTTGAGGAGCTTTTTTGTGATCGTTGTTTTCATGCTGATTCCACCTCCCTCAGAGAATATGGATCAAGATTCCTCCCCCGGCCAAAGGAAAAAACCTTCCGCTAGGAGCATGGGCCGCAGCAGATCCAGGATGTTCGAATCCGGATCGTAGACGGCAAGGTCTGTATAGCCGAAATCCAGGTCGATCATGGCGCGCTGCTCCGGGAAAAGGACCCGCAGCTGCGCCGTATCCGATGCTTCCAGAACGTTCCTCACGAATTCGGACGGATCCGGATCCACTTCCCAGCTTTCGCCGCAATCAAAGGAAACTGCCATGCTGTAATAACAGTTGAGCCGGATGAAAACCTCCGCATAATTACGGTAGATCTCCCGGATCCGCTCCGGCTGCAGGAAATACCGTTCCACGTCAAAATACCGGTCCGGTTTGCCGGCCGGTACCCGTTTCGGCAGGATGTCTGCCACCCAGTAAGGTCCGTCGATCAGATGTTCGATGATGCGGTCGTACTTAGTAAACATTGGTTTCTCCCGTTACATTGTACCATATTGAAGAATTGCTCGCCCGATTTCTTTGAGCTGCTTGTGAGAGAATCGTGCTTCGACAAGCTCAGCTCACGTCTGTGTTTCCGGTTTTTGAGTGTAAACCGGCCGAGTCCGGCCCGAAGTCCCGAAACGGCACACGAAAGAAACCGTAGAAACACCAGATTCTCGAGCGGCAGCGAAAAGAAATCTGGCGTAAACACATTTTAAATATCGCAAAAAGCGGAAGGCATGCACCTTCCGCTGATAGGATCTATTTCGGCTCAGATCATTCCTTGGCTCTGCCCAGATAAGAACCGTCTCTGGTATCGATCTGGATGAGTTCGCCTTCTTCGATGAAGATGGGCACCTGAACGGTAGCGCCGGTCTCTACGACTGCGTTCTTGGTAACGTTGGTCGCGGTGTCGCCCTTGACGCCCGGTTCGGTCTCGATGACCTTCAGGTTAACAAAGTTGGGAGCTTCTACGAGGAAAGGCTTTTCCTTGAAGAAGGAAACGGTAACTTCATCGTTCTCGCGGATGTACTTGATGGCATCTTCCACAATGTCCTGTGTAAAGGGAACCATGTCGAAGGTATCCGGATCCATAAAGTAATAGAGTTCGCCGTCGTTGTAGGAATAGGTCATCTTCTTACGGTCGATGTGAGCCTGTTCGAACTTGTCGCTGGGGTTGAAGGCTTCTTCGCGGGTAGCACCGGTCAGAATGTTTCTGTACTTGGTGCGTACGAACGCAGCGCCTTTGCCCGGCTTAACGTGCTGGAAGGAGATGACGACGTGGGGTTCGCCGTTGATCTCGAAGGTAATGCCGTTTCTGAAATCGCCTGCAGTAATCATAGGGTAGGTTCCTCCAAATGTATTAGATTAGATAATGATTAACTCTTTGGGAGCTGTTAACGTAAGGTTTATTATACCATCTGCTTTTACAATGCACAAGTCTTCGATTCTAACACCGAATTTGCCCGGCAGATAGATGCCCGGTTCGATGGACATGATGGTGTTTTCCGGAATCGTCTTGGGATACAGGGGGCTGAACCGGGGAGATTCGTGGATCTCCAGGCCCGTTCCGTGACCCAGACCATGGCCGAAGTACTCGCCGTAACCCGCGGCTGCGATGATGTCCGCCGCGATCTTGTGGCATTCGTCCCCTTTCATTCCTGCATGGATCTTATCGCAGCAGGTCTGCTGGGCCAGCCGTACGGTCTCGTAGACCTTCTTCATCTCGTCCGTCGCGTGGCCGATGGCGACTGTGCGGGTCATGTCCGCATGATAGCCGCCCACCATGGTTCCGTAGTCCATCGTGACGAAGTCGCCGTCTTCGATCTTCTTATCGCCCGGGACACCGTGGGGATAACTGCTCTTGGCGCCGGAGACGCAGATCGTATCGAAGGAGATGCCCTCGCCGCCGTGGGTGAGCATCCAGTGCTCCAGTTCCACCGCCGCGTCGCGTTCGGTAACGCCGGGCTTTAAGTAATCCAGCATGTACAGGAACGCTCTGGCGGAGATCTCCTCCGCCTGACGGGTAAGTTCCATCTCCTCTTCGTCCTTCACCATGCGCAGGTCTTCCACCAGGCCTTCCACCGGAAGGATCTCCTTGCCTTCCAGCTTTTTCGTGAAGTCCAGATAATCGCTCAGGGGCAGATAATCTCTTTCCACACCGATCTTCTTATAGGGGCAGGCCTGCAGCAGATCGATGGGACGGGCTGTACCGCTGGTCTCGTAGAAGTTGAGCCAGGTGAGCTCCTGCGCCATCTCCCGGTAACGGAAGTCCGTCAGGATGGTGGCTCTCGTCGGGGTGATCCACAGCGTGCAGTCGTTCCCCTTCTTGCCGGTAAAATAAGAAACGTTTTCTATGTGATTGATGTAAAGACCGTCGATGCCTGCTGCCGCAAACTTCGCCTGCAGGCGTTCGATCCTCTGTTCATATTTATTTTTCAAAGCGCACCGCCTCTCCCAGGATGCCGTAGATCTCGGACACTACCTGCGTATAAGCCATCTCCGCTGCGAAATACTGGGCTGCCAGCGGATCCTGCGCCACAACGGCGTACAGCTGTTGTACCTGCTGCATCATCTCTTCGGGCGCCTTGCCACCATTGAGCATCATCTGGGTCTGCACTTCCATGTTCTTATCCTGGAAGTCGTTCACCATCTTCGCCAGGGACGGCTCGGCGTCTACCTTGGCTTTTGCCGCCACGTAATTCTTGTACTGATCCGTTTCCTTTAAGGATCTTGCCAGATCGTGGGCCAGATCGTATACGTTGTTCATATCTTAAACCTCCATAAATACCGGAATGATGACAGGACTGCGCTCCGTCTTCTCATAGATGAAGTTGCGCAGTCTGCTCTTGCAGACATCGGCCATGGCGTTCACGTCGTGTTTGCCGGAATCCATGCAGAACATGAGTTCCTCTTCCACGGCGATGCGGGCTTCCTCCAGCAGGTTCCGGTTTTCCTTGACATAGACGAACCCTTTGGATTCCAGCTGCGGGCCGCTCACCAGCCTGCCGTTCTCGAAGCAGGCTGCCATCACGATGAGGCCGGCTTCGGACAGGTAGGAACGCTCCTTCAGCACGGAACTTCCGACATCTCCGATCCCCAGGCCGTCCACCATCACAGCGCCGGCGTGGACCGTTTCCTTCGCCTTTTTGGCCTTTCCGCGGGTCAGCTCGAACACGTCGCCGTTGGCGCCCAGCAGGATGCGGCTCTTGTCGAGCCCCAGGCTCTCCGCGATCTGGGCGTGGGCCATCAGATGCTTCATCTCGCCGTGGACCGGCATAAAGAAGCTGGGACGCAGCAGCGTGTGGATGAGTTTCAGCTCTTCGCTGGATGCGTGACCCGAAACATGGGTCTCGGCGATATCGTTGTAGATGACCTCCGCCCCCTTCTCCATCAAGGAGTTGACGACGTTGGACACCATCTTCTCGTTTCCGGGAACGGCGGTGGAAGACAGGATGACCATATCTCCCGGCCGGATCTGCACCTGCCGGTGCATGCTGTTGGCCATGCGGGCCAGCGCGCTCATGGGTTCTCCCTGGCTGCCGGTGGTCATGATCACCAGTTTATCGTCGGGGATATTCTTGATCTTGTTCATCTCCACCAGCGTGCCGTCGGGGATGTCCAGGTAGCCCAGTTCCTCCGCGATCCGCACCATGTTCTCCATGCTGCGGCCGGAGATGGCTACCTTCCGCCCGTTGGCCACCGCCATGTCGATGATGCGCTGGGCACGGTGCACGTTGGAGGCGAAGATCGCGATGATGATGCGTTTCTTCGTGGAAGCGAAGATGTTGTTCAGCGCGATGCCCACCTGCTTTTCGGAGGGCGTATATCCCCTGCGGGCCGCATTGGTGCTGTCCGCCATCAGCAGCAGCACGCCTTCGTCGCCCAGAGCCGCCAGGCGGTTAAGGTCGAGAGGTTCGCCGTCCACGGGCGTATAGTCGATCTTAAAGTCTCCTGTGTGGAAGACCTTGCCCACCGGCGTATCGATGCACAGCGCCAGCGAATCCGCGACGCTGTGGGTGGTGTGGATGGCTTCGACCCGGAAGACGCCCAGGCGGATCTCATCCCCCGGGGAGATCTCGTGCAGGTCGGCCTCCACCTTGTGTTCTTTCAATTTATTTTTGATAAATCCGAGGGTCAGCCGCGTGCTGTAAATGGGCACGTTGAGCTTTTGGAGCAGATACGGAATGGCGCCGATGTGATCCTCGTGGGCATGGGTGATGACGAGGCCCCGGATCTTGTCGCTGTTGGCGACGAGATAGCTGAAGTCCGGGATGACCACGTCGATCCCCAGCATCTCGTCGTCGGGGAATGCCATGCCGCAGTCGATGATCATGATGTCGTTTCCGTATTCCAGCACGGTCATGTTCTTGCCGATCTCGTGAAGACCGCCGAGGGGGATGACCCGCAGTTTTCTGCTCTTGTAGACCTTCGGTCGTTTGCTTTCTGTCATACGTT
>JAGAHX010000051.1 GCA_017626845.1 Bacillota bacterium | reverse complement strand
CAGCTGCTCACCGAGATGGACGGTTTCGAAGGCAATACCGGGGTCATCATCCTGGCGGCCACCAACCGGCCCGAATCCCTGGATCCGGCCCTCACGAGACCGGGCAGATTCGACCGCCGCGTGCCCGTGGAACTGCCCGACTTAAAGGGAAGAGAAGCCATTCTGAAGGTCCACGCCAAGAAGGTGAAGACCGAGAACAATATCGACTACGGCAAGATCGCCCGCATGGCCTCCGGCGCTTCCGGCGCGGAGCTGGCCAACATCGTAAACGAGGCGGCGCTGCGGGCTGTCCGCGACGGCCGCAAGATGGCCAGCCAGAGAGACTTCGAGGAGAGCATCGAGACGGTCATCGCAGGCTATCAGAAGAAGAACGCCATCCTTTCCGACAAAGAAAAGAGCATCGTGGCTTATCACGAAGTGGGTCACGCGCTGGTGGCAGCCATGCAGACCCATTCTGCTCCGGTGCAGAAGATCACCATCATTCCGAGAACATCCGGCGCCCTGGGGTACACCATGCAGGTGGACGAGGGCGAGCACTACCTGATGAGCAAGGAAGAGCTGGAGAACAAGATCGCGACGCTGACCGGCGGCCGGGCTGCGGAGGAACTCATCTTCGGATCCATCACCACCGGCGCTTCCAACGATATCGAACAGGCTACGAAGCTGGCCCGGGCCATGATCACCCGCTACGGCATGGGAGAATTCGGCATGGTAGCCATGGAGACCGTCACCAACCAGTATCTGGGCGGCGACAGCACGCTGGCCTGCTCCCCCGAGACCCAGGCCAAGATCGATAAGATGGTCGTGGATCTGGTGCAGAAGCAGTACGAGAAGGCCAAGACCATCCTGACCGAAAACAAGGCTTCGCTGGACAAGATCGCACACCACCTCTACGAAAAGGAGACGATCACCGGCGAGGAATTCATGGATATTCTGAACGGACAGATCGAAGAACCTGCGGAATAAAGAAACGTGAAGAACCGAACTTTTCTCCTGATCGGCATCCTGCTGGTCTGCCTCTGCGCCGCGGTCATCCTGGTGCAGGGCCAGACCTATACCGTACAGGTCGACGTCCGGGGCATCTCCGAGAATGCCTCGGATTTCGACGTGCGCCTCGACGGCGACACCAGCTGCGTGGCCCTCACCGATCAGTGGATGCAGGACGGCTTCCTGCAGCTGAAGTTCAGTTCTATTTACGAGGGCAAGGTCTACGTCGATGTATACGCCTTCGGGGAGCCCATCTATATGTGCTCGCTGTATTCCCACGGAAACGGCATTCTTACCCAGAACGGCCGGATCGGCGACTGCAGCGGTGCCCGGGTGATCCCCCTGGCGATCTCCCTCTATCTGGCGCTCGCGCTGTGGCTGCTGCGCAAACGCTACAACTATTTCGTGGAGACCGCATTCTACCGCTACCGCAACATCGTGTATCTGGGTCTCGGCATCTTCTGCGTCTTTCTGCTGTTCGACCAGCTCGGCCATTTGTTCCACTTTACTGGTCTGGTGCAGACGCTGCGCTCCGTGCTGTCTTCTGCCGCCAACTTCTCGTCTACGACCCTGCCGATCGCTTTCGTGCTTTCTCTGTTCGTCACCGGCACCAACATTCAGCTGATGGGTCGAGAGGGCCGCAACTGGCGCAACATGCTGGGCGCGCTGCTGGGCCTGCTGCTGTGCTTTTCCACCGTCTTCCCCATGATCCTGGGCGACTGGCTGCAGGTCACCACGCTGGTAGACGTGCACTACAAACAGGGCTGGGCGATGTACGTGGAAATGGCGCTGGACAGCGCGATCTACATCATGGTCGCCTATCTGGAATGCATGCTGGCAGCGACCATCATCTATGCCGTAAAGGCGGCGCACCGCATGCCCGCGTTCGACAAGGATTACATGATCATCCTGGGGAGCCGTATGCAGGCCGACGGCACCTTGACGCCGCTGCTGCAGGGCAGGGTGGATAAGGCGCTGGAATTCGCCCGGCTGCAAAAAGAAAAGACCGGCAAAGAGCTGGTCTTCGTTCCCTCCGGCGGTCAGGGCAGAGACGAGCCCCTGGCCGAAGCGGCTGCTATGAAAAATTATCTGCTTGGGGTAGGCGTTCCCGAAGCGCAGATCCTGGCGGAGGATGCGTCTGCCAACACGTTTGAGAATTTCGGCAATTCCATGGCCCTCATCCGGCAGCGGGAAGGGGAGGGCGCTGACCCGCAGATCGCCTTCTCCACCACGAACTACCACGTGCTGCGCGCCGGCCTGTACGCGGCGAAGCAGGGCATCCGGGCCGACGGCGTCGGCAGCCCCACCAAGCGCTACTTCTGGGTGAACGCCTTCGTGCGGGAATTCATCGCCATGATGGCGGCAGAAAAGAAACGGCACGCTTTGGCGGTACTGCTCCTCATTCTCGCTTCTTTCGCCATGGTTTGGCTCGTCCGCCTGTCGAACTTTTAGTCCTCGCTACATCAGCGGCGCCACCAGCTTCATGACGAAGCCCTTGAGTTTCATAAACGTCTTTTCGTAGGTGATGGATTCGTCCGTCACCTTTTTGCATTTTGCCAGGGTCTCCTGGAAGTCCTGCTCGATCTGCGGAATGCAGGGCACCTTGTACAGATACGCCGCGCACTCGAAGTGGTGATAGAGGCTGCGGTAGTCCAGGTTGATGGTACCGACCACGGCCCGGCAGCCGTCGCTCACGGCGACCTTCGCGTGTACGAAGCCCGGGGTGTATTCGTACACGTGTACGCCGGCATCCACCAGTCTTCTGTAATGGGACTTCGCCAGCGCCCAGGCCATCTCCTTGTCGGGAATGCCGGGCAGGATGAGGGACACTTCCACGCCCCGCTGTGCGGCATAGAGGATCGCGTGTTCCAGCTCGCCGTCCAGGATGAGGTAGGGCGTCATCACGTGCACGTAGTCCGTAGCCCGGTTGAACAGATCGATGTAGACGGTCTCTCCCACCTTGTCTTCGTCCAGCGGGCAGTCGCCGTAGGGCATCACATAGCCCTTGGCAGGGTCACCCTCGGGAAGCGGGTAGGTGCGGACCGCCTTGCCCAGCTCCTGAAAGATCGAGAAGTCCGGCGTCTCTTCCGTAACGTTCCACATCTGCAGGAACATCAGGGTAAAGGACAGGGCGGCGGATCCCTTCATCATGATGGCTGTATCCTTCCAGTGGCCGAAGCGCTCGACCTTGTTGATGTATTCGTCCGCCAGGTTGACGCCGCCGGTGAAGGCCGTTTTGCCGTCGATGACGAGGATCTTGCGGTGGTCGCGGTAGTTGTAGTGGGTGGAGAGCACAGGCCGCACGGGGGAGAAGGACTTCGCCTGGATCCCCAGCTTTCCCAGCCGCTTCGCGTAGTCGTGGGACAGCGTGGTGATCTCGCACATGCCGTCGTACATCACCCGCACGTCCACGCCTTCCTTCGCTTTGCGGGCAAGCACGTCCAGGATGCGGCCCCACATGTAGCCTTCCTCGATGATGAAATATTCCATGAAGATGAAGGATTCCGCCTTTTCCAGCTCTTTTAGCATGGCTTCGAACTTGTCTTCTCCCAGAGGGAAATACGTAACGTCCGTATCTTCGTAGATGGGAAAACAGCCGCTGCGGTTGAGGTAGCGGTACAGATCCTCCGTGCCGTAGGGGTCTTTTTCCAGACTTTGCAGCACCGTTTCGTCCTGGGGCAGGGTATCTTTCGTTCGCCGGATGAGCGCTGCCGAGCGGTCGTGGATGGTGCGGTGGCCGAGATTCGTCTGGGAATACCACAGGAAGAAGGCACCGATGTAAGGAACGACAGCGAGCACCATCAGCCAGGTGAGCTTTGCGGAAGAATCCATATTGCTGTTGAACAGATAGAGCACCATGGCGATGGTAAAGACGCCGCGGATGAGTTCGTAATGCGTCAGATACTGGCGGAACCAGAGAAAGACCGCCAGAGAAAGAAAGACCTGCAGGAGGATGAGCACGGCGATCAGGGTGAGCCGGCTGAAGAACACCTTCTGCAGCAGTCCTTTTTTCTTCTTGTTTAAAAGTTTTACGACGTTATCCTGTTCCATGGGTCCTCCTTAGCGCTGTGCGCACAGGTATTGTATCATAAAACCCCTTCCTTGAAATTGACAAAAAGCAGCCGCCCCTTCATAATAGAACACGGTCGCCCTCTTTTGGCGATTAAAGTGTGTGCATTCAGCGAGGTCTTACATTGAAAAACAGTGACGAATCTTTACGCGCCAGTTTCTCCGGCAAACTCGGTTATGTTTTAGCGGCAGCAGGATCTGCCGTCGGTCTGGGAAACATCTGGCGTTTTCCGTATCTGGCCGCAAAATATGGCGGCGGCATGTTCCTTCTTACGTATCTGATCCTGGCGCTCACCTTCGGCTATACCATGATGGTCTCCGAAACGGCGCTGGGCCGTCTGTCCGGCAAGAGTCCCGTGGGCGCGTTCAAAACCTACGGCAGGACCGGTCTGGCGAAGGCCGGCGGCTGGGTGAACGCGGTCATCCCCATGCTCATCCTGCCGTATTACAGCGTCATCGGCGGCTGGGTCATCAAGTACCTGTTCGAATATCTGAAAGGCAGCGGTTCGGAAGCGGCTGCGGACGGCTTCTTCGGCACCTTTATCACGTCGCCCGGCGGGGCAGAAGTCTGTTTCCTCATCTTCGCGTTCCTTACGCTGGCCGTCATCGTGCTGGGCGTCGAGAACGGTGTGGAGAAGGTCTCCCGCATTATGATGCCGGTGCTGGTGGCGCTGGCGGTGGTCATGGCCATCTACAGCATGACCCGCCCAGGGGCCGCGGCAGGCATCCGCTATCTGCTGGTACCGGACTTAAAGCACTTTTCCTGGATGACGGTCGTGGCGGCTTTAGGCCAGATGTTCTATTCTCTGTCCATCGCCATGGGTATCCTCATTACCTACGGTTCCTACATGAAGAAGGATGTGGATATCGAAACTTCGATGCACCAGGTGATCTTCTTCGACAGCGGCATCGCGATCCTGGCCGGGCTCATGATCATCCCGGCGGTGTTCGCATTTTCCGGCGGCGATATGCAGGCGCTGCAGGCGGGGCCGTCCCTGATGTTCGTGACCATGCCCAAGGTCTTCGAGAGCATGGGTCTGGGCCATCTGGTCGGGATGCTGTTCTTCGTGCTGGTGCTGTTCGCAGCGCTCACGAGCTCCATCTCCCTGGCAGAGACTTCGGTCTCCACCCTGCAGGACGAGCTGGGCTGGGACCGCACAAAGAGCGTGGTCTTCATGGCCATCGTCGTGGTGGTGCTGGGATCCCTCTCGTCTCTGGGCTTCGGCGTTCTGTCCTCGGTTACGATCCTCGGCATGGATATCCTGGATTTCTTCGACTTCCTGACGAACTCCATCATGATGCCCATCGCAGCCTTCGCAGTCTGCCTGCTGGCCGCCAAAATGGGGATCGACAAGATCGCTGGGGAGGTCAAACTGTCCTCGCGCTTCCGTTACGAAGGGATGTACCGCGTGTTCGTGCGCACTGTTGCGCCGGTGTTCGTCGCGGTCATCTTGTTCAGCTCCATTGCCAGCGTGCTGGGCTGGATCCGGATCTGACCGCTGCGTTCGCGCGCTTGCGGCCGCTGTGCCTGCCGAAGCGCGATCTCCTCGCTTGCTTTATGCGGCATCGGAGGTTTTCTGTGCGCAGTCCGGCCCGGTTAGGACAATTTCCCGAGATGAAACAAAAAGACTTAGAAAACCTAAGACAAATATAGCCCTAAAAGAAAACTGGCTTAGAAATGTGCGCAATTCTAAGTCAGTTTTTTATTTCTTTCAAAATAGTCATAGAAATTCTAAGTCACTAATTGAATTCTATTGAATTGTCATAATCAGCGATCTCAGACTACCCCGGCACTATAGATTCCAGGGTCGACCAGCGATCCAAGACGGCACTTCATTTCTGCCCCGGGTCATTCAAGAAGAGCCGGCACAGGCGTTGTAGAAGAATGGCACGAACCGGCTTCCGGGTCGTGCGGTGGATAAAAAGGCCTTGCTGAAAAATGTTCACCGCTTTTTCCCTGTTTACAGCCTGAAAATGGTGGTCCTCTCTCCGGCATAAGAAATATACACCGGTTTTGACGGGTCTCCACTCAAAAAGTGGTGGATATAAGAGCTCTTTTACAATGGTCCACCAATCCCTCGTACAGACGCTGTCTTTGTGCATAGAATGAACCGAAACATTGACAAGATACGGGGGGGGGTATGGTTATTTTGTATTCATTACCGCACGATTTATCTTGATTGGAGGCAGCTAAAACAATGAAAAAACGTTTATCCTTACTGATCGTATGCGCTCTGCTGCTCGCAGCGATCCTTCCTGCGCAGGCTTTCGCCGCGGAACCCGTTAAGATCGAGGTGACCGGCGTACCTGCCGATCTGTACGTCGGTGCGGATGTAGCTACGAAACAGACCATCACATTGACCGTAAAGGGCCAACCTTTCCCGATCGATTACGTAGCGATGCGGCCTGTTCTGGCATCATCATACGATGTGGCTGGTTGGCAGGAAGGCGGAAAGATCACGAAGGCCGGGGATTATGTCATCAATATCGGCATTGAAAGAAGCCCGCGGTTGAAATATACCGGAGTCAGCAGTGTTACGGTAAATGGGATTCCCGCCGTTGAATTCGGGAGTTTTGCGAAGGTGATAGACAGTTTCAGGGAAGATGGGGAAACGTGGTACTCCCTTGACGTGAAGCTCGCGGATTATACGGCCCGAGAGGTGAAGTCGCTGAGAGACAACGGTAAGATCTATGTGGATACGTACCTTCCTTACGACGGAACATTGTATATAAAATGCTTCATCAAGGTCACCGAAACGAAACCCGTCGATACCGGTCTCCCCTTTACAGACGTGGCCGCCAGCGACTGGTTCTGTAACTTCCTGAAGCCCGCGTATGAAAGCGGCATCGTAGGCGGCGCGACGGCGTCGACTTACAGCCCCAAGGGTCAGTTGACCCACGGCCAGATCATGGTGATGATCGCCAATCTGCACAGCAAGCAGAAGGGGGACGGCTTTAAAGGCAGTTCCGTTGCAGGCGATCACTGGGCCGCGTCCTTCCGCGACTACTGCAAGGCGGAGGGCATCATCGACGGCCGCTTCGATGAGGTACTGGACAAGCCGGTGACCCGCGCAGAGATGGCATACTATTTTGCAAACACCTTGACTGCGGAATCCTATCAGAACAAGAAAGATGTTTCGCTCAACGATATTGCGGAGGAAAGCTGCAAGGCGGAGATCGAAAAACTGGTGGCAGCCGACATCGTCGGGGGTTACAGCGACGGCACATTTAAACCGGAAAACCTCGTGACCCGTGCAGAAGCCGCCGTCTTCGTCAGCAATATTCTGAACGCGATGGCGGAGTAACAGACGAATTTGGGCGGATATGGCCATTCCACTGTTTCACAAAAAGTGGCGTAGAATTTCTATGGCTAATCCCTGATTATTAAAAACTGACTTAGATTTCAGTAAGAATCTAAGTCAGTTTTTCGGTGTGCCGGGCATGGCACAGTTCTAACGGGTGAAAGTCCCGTCACGGGTATTTACCGCCAAGTGTAACGAACCACAAGCCGGCGTCAGCAATGGCGGCGGGGGAGGAAGTGGTGTAGCAAAGCCGATGAGCCTACGAACAGAAACCGGATACGAGGCTAAATGGCGGGCAAGGTTGCCGAACAAACCAAAGCCCAAAAGGTAAACGTAACGCCAAGACAGTAAATCCGGAGGTTGTGCGGCAAAAGAACTGTGTCTTACCCCGGGAGGCCTGGGTAGCGTGCATGGGCACGTGCGACAAAAAGCTCATACCCAGGAGTCAGCTGAGACCATAGTATCCCGCAGCACCAACGGGGAAGGGTCTAATGTCAATGTATTGCGAATCGCTGTAAGCAAGGTCGGAACAGTCCGAAATCGAGGATACGCCCAATAAACAGAAACGTATGTCTGTGGAGGCAGAAGGTAGAGGGGACGATTTCCGACAGCTTTACGAGCAGACAGAGGAGCAACAAGTGGAATTGATTGAATGGATATTACAAGACAGGAATATTGACGAGGCAATAAAAGCAGTCAAGCGAAACAAAGGTGCCGCCGGAGTCGATGGTATGACGGTGGATGAACTTGACGCTTACTTTGCCCTGCACAGAAACGAGATAAAAGTTCAGATACGTGCAGGCGAATACAAGCCGAATCCAGTACGAAGGGTCTACATACCTAAAGCCAATGGCAAGAAAAGACCGCTCGGGATTCCGACAGTAGTCGACAGAGTAGTGCAGCAGATGGTGGCACAAATATTGTCACTCGGGTACGACAAGTACTTCTCTGAGAACAGCTACGGATTCCGACCGAACAGAGATGCACATCAGGCAATAGGTAAAGCGCTCGAATACCTCAATGAGGGCAACGAATGGGTAATAGACCTCGACATCGAAAAGTATTTCGATACTGTAAACCATGACAAATTGATCTCAATACTCAGAGAACGCATCAATGATGCGAAAACACTGCGACTGATTCGTCAGTTCCTCAGAGCAGGAGTCATGGAGGACGGATTGACAAGTCCGAGCGAAGAGGGCGTGCCTCAGGGCGGTCCACTAAGTCCCGTACTGTCAAATGTCTACCTCGACAAACTCGACAAGGAACTCGAATCGAGAGGACTCTGCTTCGTCAGATATGCAGACGACTGCAATATTTACGTCAAAAGTGAAATGGCGGCAAACAGAGTCATGAAGTCTGTCACGAGCTGGCTGGAGCGTAAGCTCCGGCTGAAAGTGAGTGCCACCAAGACCAAAGTCACCAGACCGACTAAGAGTATTTTTCTTGGATTCACATTCTGGAAAGGCGCAAAGGGATGGCAGTGCAGACCTGCGGATGACCGCAAGAAAAGACTGTACGACAAAACCCGTGCAATACTCTGCAGAAGAAAGGCAGCGGCAAGGCCGATGAAGACTACATTCATGCAGCTGAACTGGCTTATCCGTGGATGGATAAACTACTACAGAATCGGCAGCATGAAAGGATTTCTTGATGAATACGGACAATGGCTAAGACACAAGGTGAGAGTAATGATACTCAAACAATGGAAGAAGCCGAGACGAATTTATCTGAACCTTCAAAAGCTGAACCGAATAGTGGGCTGCAACTTCACAGATGAGCAAATCTACATGGTCGCCAACTCGAGACTAGGCTGGTACAGGCAATGCGGAATGTACGTAGTGAATTATGTATTGAACCCCGAGATACTCGGGCGCAAAACAAAAGACCGACCGGGACTGGTCGATCCTTTAGCGTATTATCTGAGTTAATACTTGACTCTACGTTGATGTAGCGCCGTATACGAGAACCGTATGTACGGTGCAACGGGAGGGTGATGGGAAACCATCACTCTACCCTATTTTCTTTTGCAAATGACATAGAAATTCTAAGTCACTAATAAAATTTTCTCAATTTGTCATAACCCGCGATCCCGGATCATTTCTGCCCCAGATACTCCAGGGTCAGCTGCCGCAGATAGGGCTCGATCGCCTCTGCAGTCTTCTTGTCCAACTTTAAGGAATCCTGCGTGCCGTCGGAATAATAAAGGCTGAGCGTGATCTTATCCTTATAGGATCCGTGGTCGAAATCGTTGGGGTTGAGCCAGGCAAAGGCGGGCTTCGCGGCATTCCAGACCGCATCATCCGTCTGATCGTAAATGTTTATCGTCTCGCCGCCCTCTTGGAAGCGGACGATCAGCCGGTAGCCTTCCTTCGGACCTTCCGGCAGGTTCCACCAGTTGCACTGGAACGACATGTCCGTCGTGTCGTTGATGTAGGTGGCGCCGGACAGCGTAGGCTCTTCGTACCATTCGATCTTCCTGCCCTTCGGATTGGCCAGTTCTTCCAGGACCGCATCCAGCGTAAGGATGCGGCGGTCAGCGGGCGCGTAGTACCGCACTTTCTGAACGCCTTCTGCCGTCTCCCAGGACAGCCACCAGCGGTCGTAATCGCCGCCGTCCAGCACGAAAAACTCCGGAACGTCCGGTTGGTCCGGCTGGTTTAGGATCTCTTCCGGGATCTCTTCCCAGCTGCCCCACAGATCCAGGACTGCTTTTTCCACATCCGCCCACTGCGCTTCGGTAATGGGTACATTGCCCTTGCGGATCATCTCGTCGCGCTTTACATCCAGATCCCAGTATTCGCAGTGCAGGATCTCTGTCGGAGCGACATCGATGGCAAATTCCGTAGCGAATTCCATGGAGCCGGCGCTGGATTCGTGGGTGACCCCCGCCAGCTTGCCGGGCAGTTCGGGTACAGGTTTTTCATAGGCGGGAGGGAAGTCCTCCGCCGTTGTGTACTGCGGGGTTTTCTTCGCTGTGCAGCCAAACAAAGAAGTGAAAAGAGACAAGATGAGGATCACCCCCAGGATTCTTTTTCGACCGATCTTACGGTTACACATCTCTGCACCCTCCGGACGGGCCCGAGCCGTCGTCCTTAATTGCAGTATAACATAAATGAAGCACATCGTAGGAAAAGAACCTTTTGCATGATGGTGCAAAATTTCAAAGAAATAATGATACCGCTACCGGTTGAACAATGCCTCCAGCGTATCCTGATGCGCTTCGAAAATGTCCAGCACATGGCGGTTCCAGTGCCGTGCGTCCTTGGAGCCGCTGCCGAACTCGTAGTCTTCCTGGCCGTAATCCATGACGTCGAAGCCGGGAATAGCCTTGCTGGCGCCTGCGGTGCGGTAGGCAGCGATGTCCGCCAGGGAGAAGGATGCGCCGTCCTGTGCGCTGTAGCTGACCCAGGAGCTGAGATCCGTTCCCGTTGCTTCCGTCGCCGTGCCGTTTGCGGTAAGCGCCGAAGCCGCCGCCTTTGTAACGGGATTGCCGCCGACGTGCTTGCCGTACATCGTGTCGACGATGAGCGCGAAGGAGTCGCCGAGGATCTCGGAGGGAACGTGACCGCCGTCCCACTGCCACTCGATGGACGCATCGGTGCCTGCAGCCAGCCAGGCGATCTGCAGGTTCAGCGAGTTGAACATGGAGATGTCGCCCTCCGATGCCCCCATCAGGATGCGGGCCCAGGCCGGGTCTTTCGTGCCTTCCGCGCCGATGTAGCGGGTCGGATCGTACAGTCAGAGAGGTAATGGCGCTGTAGGGCATGGCGCCCCATATGCCGTCGGAGAGCGCGACTTCTCCGCCGTCTATGGTCACCGTCGTGACCCATGCATCGCCGCTGGCATAGACCCCCACAGCGCCTGCTGCCGCTTCATAATAATAGAAGTCCGGATGGTCGGAGGTGGCTGCCAGCATAGTCGCGTGGGCTCCGCCGCCGGAACCGCCGGTGGAAACGAAATAGTCCACGCTGCCGGGCAGATTGCCCAGCAGGATGTTGTACTCGACGAAGCGCGTCGCGTTTTTTTGGTCCACCAGGCAGCAGGGGGCGTCTCCGGTGTAATAGGCGTTGCCCTCGGCATCGGTATTCGTGCTCTGCTTGCCCCGGTTGCCGCAGGCGACGTTGATGTAGCCCTCCGCCGCGTAGGTTGAAGAGGCAGTCTGGTTCGCCTGTTCGGAGTAACCCGCTGCGCCGGTATTGATGATGACCGGCGCCGTTGCTGCCGTATATACCTGGCCGTTGGTGCTGGTCACGGAGGCCTCGTAGTCGATGATCAGGTTGCCTGCCTCGTCTTGGCCCGATACATACGCGCCGGGTATGCAGACAGAGACGCCTTGCTCGTCTTCGATCTCCGGATAATACACCGCAGTGACCGGGGACAAGGTCCAGCAGTCTGCTTCTTCGGAGTAAGTCCAGGTCTTTTCCATGTTGGCCAGGTTCAGGGCCTCTTCGATCTCGGTCTTGCCGATGGTTTCCACCGTTTCGGTCGTTTCTGCCGTCTCAGCCGCCTCTGTCTGGCTGTCCTGCGTACAGGCTGCTAAAGAGAAGGGCAATGCTATCGTCAGCAGCAGCGCCAGGAATTTCTTGCCTGTGTTCATAAAATCATTTCTTTCTGTGAAGATCTGAGTTTACAGCTGCGGGCCTCCCTGCTGCTTCTGGATCTTTAGGGCTTCTTCCTTCATCTTCTTGTTCAGTTCGATCAGGTCGCCCTCGTCGTGCTGTTTTAAGACTTCCTCCTGGTGCTTCGTGAGCGGATCGATCTTGTGCTTGGCCGTGTATTTCTTGACGTTCTTCGCGTATTCGATGCGGTCGCGCTCGTAGTCGTTCTTGCCCACCAGATCCTTCAGATCCGTAACGCCTTTTTCCTTCATCTTCTTGGCGAGGTAATCGTCCGCGGACTTGTCCAGCTTAGCCCACAGGCCCTGGGTCTTCACGTACTGCTCCGTCGTGAGGATCTGGTCCGGCTTGTTCTTATCGCGGTACATGCCGGCGTTGTATTTGTTCAGCGCCTTCATGTTCTCGATCATGGTATCCCACTGCGGGGAGCTGCCGTGGCTGGAATTCGTCAGGTCGTCCACGCTGGCAACGGTCTTCCTGCCGTTGTACAGCTGTACATTTTGGACGAGCTGGCGGGTCGTTCCGACCTTCTGGCGGACGGTGGACCACATCAGATCTTTTTCCGTCGTGTCGAACCTCTTCAGGTCGAGCGGCTTGACGTCGTTCTTCTGCGTGACGCCGGCAGCGACTTCCTTCTTGTAGTTCTTGGCGATGTTCGTCAGGGTGGCCACTTCGTTGATGGTCGAGGTGGGTTCTTTCGGTCCGCGGCGCAGGTAGCTGATGTCGAGGTTTTTGAAGTCCTTGTCGTCCAGGATGAGCAGGTGCTTCTTATCCGGCTTTACCTTGCCCTTAAAGTTGAACGTTCCGCCGTAGTGCGCTTCGCTTTCCCTGATCGCTTCCTTGGTGATGTCCAGCCGTTTGACGGAAGCGTCCAGCTCCTCTTCGGAAAGGCCGCGGCCGCGCAGCGAAAACTTCAGCATGGCAGGGTCTGTGTTCATGATCCTGTCGCGCATGGATTTGCTGATGACCCGCATGTTTTTCGGGGCCGTCATGAGGTCGTTCAGGTCGCGGTTCTCGGGGCTGAACCGGGTGAAGGACGTATCGTTGTCGATGCCCTGCACGCCGATGATCTTGCCGTCCTTGTCCAGCTCGTACACCACGTTGCCAGAGTGGCGGTCGATGTTACCGCAGATGTAGTCCAGCACCTGCAGATCGCACAGCTGGCGCAGGCCTTCCTTGCCTGCACCTTCGAACGGTTTGTCGCTGAGTTTCTGCGCATTCTCGTTCTTGCCGCCGCCCAGGTCCGTGCCCTTGGCGACGTCCATGAACGTGCCTTCGACGATATTGCCCTGGCTGTCGCGGAATTTCATGTTGCGGGAGCGGGCGATCAGGTGAGGCACGCCCAGCATGTCCGCCACGGCACTCATGGCGCTGTTGCGCTGGTCAAAACGTTCGCCTTCCTTCATATCCATCATCAGGTTGAGGTAGGAGGACGGCGTCTCCGCGATTTTCTGCAGGCCTTCGGAGAAAACTTCCAGCCCTCTGGATCCGAAGATATCGTTCATTTCGTAGCCGTCTTTTTCGAATACTTTCCCCAGGTGGCTCTTCAGCATGTTCGGTTTACCGCCGCCGCTTTTTTGCAGGATCTCGCCGATCAGATATTCGTCGGAGTAATCCTTGGCGGCCGGGGTCGTCTTCATCCGCGCCTGACGGTATTTGCTCAGGAAATCCTTGAAAAATTCCTTGTCGTCCGCCACAGTTTGCACGCGGTCCAGCGCCTGGTTGAACGCGGGGAGAATGGTGAATTTGTTGGACTTCGTAAAGAATCCTTTGATCTTCTCGCCCTTGGCGTTCTGCAGGGTCATGGGGATGCGCTCGGACTGAAAACCGCTCATCTTTTCGAACGCCTTGTCGCCGATGTCGACCGTGGACGTACGGGCGTCCTCCTGCAGCTCGGGCAGGGATTTCTTTTCCTTTCCGTTCGGATCGTACTGCTGCAGCAGGTTCATGTCGCGGCTCATCATGCCCTGGAGCTTGCGGACGGTGCCGGCCGTCTGCCGGACGTTCGGGTCTTCCAAACCCTTCGCGTTTTCCAGCAGCTTTTCGCCGGCCATGGCTGCGGTCTTGATCGCCTCTTCCAGCTCCGTCTTTCCGGCCTCGTCGATCGTCTTTGCGACGCCCCACTTGTCGAGCTCGCTGTAGGCGTCCATCTTCTTGTCCAGCTCTTCCATGGCCTTTGCGTAGGCTTCGTAGCCGGGGATGGTCTTATCGATGGCGTTGCGCAGTTCCTCCTGCAGCTTGCGGCGTTCGGTGAACTCTTCCAAAGTGTAATAATTCGGCATATCTGCTCCTCTCTGCGGCGGCGCCACGGCGGCGGTTATGGTCTGAAATCATTTTATTGTCCCCTTTATATCATGCCAAATCCAACAAATGTCCAACAAAGCACGAAAAAGTTGAAAATTTTTCTTGAGTCCCGGGCAGCTTTATGCTAAACTAACTCATGTCCCATCGAGGGCCTTTGGCGCAGTTGGGAGCGCGCCACACTGGCAGTGTGGAGGTCAGGGGTTCGAATCCCCTAAGGTCCACCATACGAAAACGAAGACCGGGTTTATCCCGGTCTTTGTTTTCGTGCCGATGAAGAGCTTGGGGAATTCGAACCCCTGCAGGGTTCACGTGAAAGCGAGCCGAAGGCGAAGCTTGAACGATCCCCTAAGGTCCACCATTGAAAACCCTTGAAATTTCAAGGCTTTATGGCTTTGAAGATCGAGGGTTTTTTGTTGTCTTAAATCAGAATTGCCCCGATTTTGCCCCTTTCTTCTTTTTTCGTAAAAAGCACAATAAAACGAATGTAATCAAATGATTGCAATAGTAATCATACTCTGCTATAATGAAACCACAAGAAGGAGGTGCTGAATATGGCAAGTGCATTAGTTCAATTCCGTGCAGATGAAGCGGAAAAAATAGAAGCGATTCAGATCTGTGAAAAACTCGGAATGAATCTTCCGTCATATCTGAGGATGTGTATGTCTCGCCTTGTTCAAGAACAGGGAGTACCGTTCAGCATGAAATTGATGCCGGAAACAGAGAATCCGGGCATCGCGGCAATGAAAAGAGCAAGCAGGATCGCGGCCGAACGTGGGATTTCCGATATGACGCTCGATGAGATCAATGCAGAGATCGCAGAAGCGAGGAAGTAGCAGGTGCCTATGAAGTATTATGCTGTGATAGATACGAATGTCCTCGTATCGGCTATCCTGTGCCATAGCGTTGAACCTTAACATTCAAATATTGATAGTTTATTGCTTACATTATGCCATATTTCAAGGTTTGATGGCATACCCAAAAGCAAAACCCTGCGTAATCAGTTTATCCCGGTCTTTGTTTTCGTGTCGATGAAGAGTTTGGGGGATTCGGACCCCTGCAGGGTTCACGTGAGAGCGAGCCGGAGGCGAAGCTCGAACGATCCCCTAAGGTCCACCATACAAAACCCTTGAAAATTCAAGGCTGTAAGGCTTTGATGATCGAGGGTTCTTTATTTGCTATGCGTGTTTGGTCAAAAAATGATCAAATAGCTTTGAGAAAACACATACTTTAGGGGGCTAGGGCATTCTTGTATAAGGAGATTATTTAAGTATAAAACTTCTCGTGTATAGTTATTTAGTATAACAGAATTGCCTGCAGCAGGATTGTTGAAAAAATGAACTCTTATTCATATGCTCAGTCGAGGGGAAACATGTCGAAGAAGAAAGACAAAAGCGTCATTCTCTAAAGTTCACGGAAAGATGCTTAATTAGATTGACAATGTATACTGAATGTAGTAATATTCGGATGAAAAGGAGGGTGATTTATATGGCAGCAACTATGCCGACACAAATCAGGATAGAAAAGAATGTAAAGGAGCAGGCAACTGCGCTATTTGCAGATCTTGGACTCGACATGTCCAGTGCCGTTAATATATTCCTTCGCCAGTGCATACTGCGCGGCGGTCTTCCTTTTGCGGTTGAAGTTCCCAGGTACAATCGCGAAACGGAACTGGCTATGATCGAAGCAAGGGAGATCATGTCCGGAAAGCGTGAAGCCCGTCGCTATTCATCGGCAAAAGAACTGTTTGATGAACTTGATGCCGAGGAATAGTCATGCTGAAACTTGTTACAACGGCGAAGTTTCGTAAGGACTACAAGCGGATCAAGAAACGAGGATATGATCTTTCGCTTCTGGAAGATGTCCTCGATCAACTTTTGCAGGAGAAAACGCTCGAACAAAAATATAGAGACCATGCGTTGATCGGTAATTATATCGGTTTCCGGGAGTGTCATATCCAGTCTGACTGGCTTTTGATCTATGCCGTCAGCGAATCAGAACTTATCCTGACAGCTTCCCGCACAGGAACACATTCGGACCTATATAGCGAATAGATATGCGGAGCACCCCTTGCGGGTGTTCTTTTCTACTGCAATGCAGACCCTGGGGTTGGATTCGAACCCCTGCCATATCGAGAAATTGATTTTCTGACCCGGGTCATTGACAGAACGACCCGGGTCTTATATAATGCAAATATGAACAGATATTCATATGTTCATCGGAGGGAAAACATGCCGAAGAAAAAAGACAAAAGCATCATCACCGAAGAGGATCTGTACGATCTGGCTGACCTGTTTAAGGCATTCAGCGACACGACCCGCATCAAGCTGCTGTATGCGCTCATGGAGGGCGAGCTTTGCGTGGCGGATCTGGTCGAAAAGACCGGCGCAACGCAGTCGGCTGTCAGTCACCAGCTGCGCGGGCTCAAACAGATGGATCTCATCCGCTGCCGCAAGGAAGGCAAACAGGTGATCTATTTTCTCGCCGACGATCACGTGCACACGATCCTGCAGATGGGCATGGATCACGTAAAGGAATAGGGAGGACCCGAACATGAAAAAATCCTTTAAAGTCAAGGGAATCGACTGCGCGAACTGCGCTGCCAAGCTGGAAGACAACCTCAACAAGATGCCCGGTGTCGAAAAGGCGACCGTCAGTTTTATGACGGAAAAACTGACTCTGACCGCAGCCGACGACAAGTTCGACGAAGTGCTGGAGGCGGCAAAGGCCCTGGCAAAGAAACTGGAACCGGATTGGGAGATCGTAACGAAGTAGGAGAGGGGCGCTTTGCCCTGCAAGGCAGGCTATGAATCCGTATCTTAAACTGGCTATCGCGCTGGTTGTCTACGTGGCCGTCGGCCATAAGATCCTGCGCAAGGCCTTTCGCAACATAAAAAACGGCCAGGTGTTCGACGAGAATTTCCTGATGGTGGTGGCGACCTTCGGCGCTCTCGCCATGGGCGAGTATCTGGAAGCCATCTCCGTCATGGTGCTGTACCGCATCGGCGAATACTTCCAGGATAAGGCGGTCGCAAAGTCGCGCCGCTCCATCGCGGACCTGATGGACATCCGGCCCGACTACGCCAATATCGAAGGGGAGAACGGCGAACTGCAGCAGGCCGACCCTGAAGACGTCGAAGTCGGCACGGTGATCACGATCAAGCCCGGTGAGAGAGTGCCGTTGGACGGCATCATCGAAGAAGGCGAATCGCGCCTCGACACGGCGGCGCTGACCGGCGAATCCATGCCGCGCACCGTCGAAGAGGGCGACGAAGTCTATTCGGGCACCATCAACCTGAACGGTCTGCTGAAGGTGAGGGTGACGAAGTCCTGCGACGAATCCACCGCCACCCGCATCCTGGAACTGGTGGAGGAAGCGGCGGAAAACAAGGGAAAAGCCGAGCAGTTCATCACCCGCTTTGCCCGCTTCTACACGCCGATCGTATGCGCCTGCGCGCTGCTGCTGGCGGTCATCCCGTCTCTGGCAACAGGTAACTGGGCGACCTGGGTGCACCGGGCCCTCATCTTCCTGGTGGTGTCCTGCCCCTGTGCGCTGGTCATCTCTGTCCCTTTGAGCTTCTTCGCCGGCATCGGCGGAGCCTCCTCCAAGGGCGTGCTCATCAAGGGCGGCAACTACCTGGAGGCGCTGGCGAAAGCGGATACGATGGTTTTCGACAAGACCGGTACGCTCACGAAAGGCGTGTTCTCCGTCGTTGCGATCCATCCGGAGCAAGTGACAGAGGATGAACTGCTGGATCTGGCTGCCGCTGCGGAAAGTTACTCCGACCACCCGATCTCCCATTCTCTGGCGCAAGCCTATCAGACCCGCGCGCAAAAGGAGATCGACAGGAACCGGGTAAAGGATCTCGAGGAACACTCAGGCAAAGGTATCGTCGCGAATGTGGACGGTAAGCACGTGGCCTGCGGCAATGCCCGGCTGATGGAGCAGGAAGGCGTCGTTTGCCGCGAATGCGATACGCCGGGAACGATCGTGCACGTCGCCGCCGACGGGGTCTATGCGGGTCACATCGTATTGGCAGACGTTGTGAAGGATGACGCCAGGAGCGCCATCGCAGCTCTTAAATCTCTGGGCATTTCCCGTACGGTGATGCTGACCGGGGATAAGAAGGAGATCGCGGAACACGTGGCAAACGACCTGGGACTGGATGCGTACTACGCCGAGATGATGCCCCAGGACAAGGTGGCAAAGGTCGAGGAACTCATCGCCTCCAAGGGCGAAGGCAAAATAGTGGCCTTCGCCGGCGACGGCATCAACGACGCGCCGGTCCTTTCCCGGGCGGATGTGGGCATCGCCATGGGTTCCATGGGAAGCGCGGCTGCCGTGGAGGCGGCGGACATCGTGCTGATGAACGACAAGCCTTCCGATGTGGCGCTGGCCGTGCGGATTGCCCGCAAGACCATGCGCATCATCTACGAGAACATCGGTTTCTCCATCGGCATCAAGGTGCTGGTGCTCATCCTGGCCGCCTTCGGCTATGCCAACATGTGGCTGGCCATCTTCGCGGACGTGGGCGTCTGCATGCTGGCGATCTTAAACGCCATGCGGGCGCTGCGGATCGAATAGAAGCAGCGTTCCCTTCGACAAACTTAGGGAACGTTTTCCGGGCCCTGAGCCTGTCGAAGGGCCACGTCGGTCCTGCTTACTAAAATATCAACGGAAGGCGGCAACAGCCTTCCGTTTTATGTTATACTAATTATAACTGTGCACTAAATTAAAGGAGAAAACAAAACCATGTTGGAAATCAAGAATCTCAGCTTCTCCGCCCAGGGGCGGAAGATCCTGGACGATATAAACCTGACGATCCCGGACGGCAAGCTGATCTGCCTCACCGGCCCCAACGGGGGAGGCAAGACGACGCTGGCCAAGATGATCGCCGGCGTCGAGAAACCGGACGAAGGGCAGATCCTGCTGGACGGTCTGGATCTGGTGCCGCTTGACCCCACCGAGCGCGCCAAAGCCGGCGTAGGCTACGCCTTCCAGCAGCCCGTGCGCTTTAAGGGCATCACCGTGCGCGACATGCTGAACATGGCTGCCGGCAAGACGTTAAGCGAAGAAGAACTGGCAAACGTACTGCGGGAAGTCGGCCTGGAAGCGGGCGAATACATCGACCGCGGCGTGGGCACCCACCTGTCCGGCGGCGAGATCAAGCGTATCGAGATCGCGACCGTGCTGCTGCGCCGCAGCCGCCTGGCCGTCTTCGACGAGCCTTAGGCCGGCATCGACCTGTGGAGCTTCAACAATCTGGTCCGGGTGTTCGAGAACATCCGCGACAGAAGAGATAATTCCCTTGTCATCATCTCCCACCAGGAGCGCATCCTGTCCATCGCGGACGAGATCGTGATGATCCAGGACGGCAAGGTGGGTCTGCGGGGTGACCGCAAGAGCATCTTCCCCAGACTGCTCTGCAAGAACGACGACTGCGAAAAGCCCTGCATGTAGCGGGTCAAACGATAAATTATTTAGGAGAACAGACACTTGAACAACATCGATAAAAACACAGCGGATCTGCTGAAACAGGTGGCCGATTTCGACGGCATTTCCTTCAAGGGCGCCTTCAACATCCGCTCCAACTGCATGAGCCTGGGCCGGCAGTCCACAGATAACATCAAGATCGATTCCAAGACCGACAATCCCGGTCTGGATATCCATATCGCCCCCGGCACGAAGGGCGAAGACGTCTTTATCCCCGCCTGCGTTACGAAAGCCGGCGTAGACGACCTGGTCTACAACGACTTCTATGTGGGAGAGGGCGCGGACGTGAAGATCATCGCAGGCTGCGGCATCCACACCGAGACCGGCGAACCCGCCCGCCACAACGGCATCCACCGTTTCTTCCTGGAGAAGGGCGCCCGGGTGCTGTACGCGGAAAAGCATGTGGGCACCGGTTCGAACGAGACGAAAAAAGTCATCGACCCCCAGACCGAGGTCTTCCTCGGCCCGGATTCCTATCTGGAAATGGACACTTCCCAACTGGGCGGCGTCTCCAGCTCCGTCCGCAAGACCCGCGGCACCGTCGGCGAACGGGCGACCCTGGTCATCAAGGAAAGACTGTTGACGGACGACGACGAGACAGCCACCACGGACTTCGAAGTGGAGATGAACGGCGAAGACAGCGGCGTCAACCTCATCAGCCGCTCCGTTGCGAGAGGCAGCAGCTATCAGGCCTATCGCTCCAACATCATCGGCAACGCCAAATGCACGGGTCACAGCGAATGCGACGCCATTCTGTCGGAAAACGGTCGGGTGGACGCATCCCCGGAACTCGTAGCCAATAACCGCGATGCGGCCCTCATCCACGAGGCCGCCATCGGCAAGATCGCAGGGGAGCAGATCCTCAAGCTCCGCACCCTCGGCCTGACGGAAGAGGAGGCGGAAAAGGCGATCATCGACGGATTCTTAAAGTAGACACAGAACAGGAGGCCCCGGCATGAAACAAAAGATCTCTGCGATCGCAAAGGAGATCCGCAAAGACATCGAAGCGCTCTCGGATGCAATCTATAAAAACCCGGAACTGGGAAACGTGGAGTACGAATCCTCAAAACTCCATGCAGACTTGCTCCAAAAGTACGGTTTTAAGGTGGAAAAGCCCTATATGGGCCTGGCGACAGGCTACCGGGCGGAATACCGTTCCTCCAAACCCGGCCCCCACATCTGCTTTATGGCGGAATACGATGCGCTGCCCGGCTTGGGCGAACACGGCGGACCCGGTCATGGATGCGGTCACAACATGCTGGGCGCCACTTCGGTCGCCGCCGGCATCATCCTGAGCCGCTTCGTCGAAGAGACCGGCGGATGGGTCGTGGTGCTGGGGACCCCGGCAGAGGAGACGGACGGCGCTAAGGTCGCCTACGCCAACAAGGGCGTGTTCCGCGATCTCGACGCGGCCATGATCTGCCATCCCACCAGCGTGGACTACTACAAGAGCGGCAAGTCCCTGGCCATGGATACCATCGAATTCGAGTTCTTCGGCAGAGCCGCCCATGCGGCCAGTGAGCCGGAGATGGGCATCAATGCGCTGGATGCGGTCATCCAGACCTTCAACAACATAAACGCCCTGCGGCAGCAGACCCGCCCCGATGCGCGCATTCACGGCATCATTACGGAGGGCGGCGTCGCCTGCAACGTCATTCCCGAGCACTGCGTGTGCCGGTTCTACGTGCGGGCGGGCAAGAAAGCCTATCTGAAGCACCTGTATCAGCAGGTGATCAACTGCGGCAAGGCGGCGGCCCTCGCCACCGGCTGTGAGCTCAAGATGCGGCCCTTCGAACTGGCCTACGACGATCTGGCCACGAACGAGACCCTCAACGATCTGTTCGAACAGAGCATGAAGGAACTGGGCGTGGAGGGCATCCAGCCTCCCGGAGAGGACTACGGCTCCGTGGATGCCGGCAACGTCTCCTACGTCTGCCCCACGATCCATCCGTATTTCCCCATCACGACGGAAGCGATCCCGGGTCACACCAGAGAATTTGCCGCGGCGACCCAGACCGTCTACGCCAAGGACCGCATGATGGAAACGGCAGGCGGCATGGCGCTGGCGGGCTATCATATCCTGACGGAACCGGATACGTTGAAGGCGATCCGCAAGGAATTCAAAGCACTCAAGTAAGGCAACATTCATAGAAAAATAAGGAGAGACCCATGGAAAAAGCACCCGTATACTTCACCAACCTGCGCACCAACGGCGAAGAAAGCCTGCTGCACAAGCTGGAGCGCCTTATGAAGAAGGCCGGCTTCGAAAGCATCGACTTCGAAGATAAATTCGTGGCTGTCAAGATCCACTTCGGTGAGCCGGGCAACCTGGCCTACCTTCGTCCCAACTGGGCGAGAACGGTCTGCGACTACATCAAGCGGCTCGGCGGCAAGCCCTTCCTGACGGACTGCAACACGCTGTACGTCGGCGGCAGAAAGAACGCGATCGACCATCTCGATTCCGCCTACATCAACGGCTACAATCCCCTGGCCACCGGCGTGCAGACCATCATCGCGGATGGTTTAAAGGGGCTGGACGAAAGAGAACTGCCCGTTCCCAACGGCGAATACTGCAAGACGGCAAAGATCGGTTCTGCCCTGGCGGACGCCGACATCATCATCTCCATGAGCCATGTGAAGGGTCACGTGAGCGCAGGTTTCGGCGGCGTCTTAAAGAACATCGGCATGGGCGGGGGAAGCCGCTCCGGCAAGCAGATCATGCACTCTGAGGGTACGCCCGAGGTGATCGAAGAAAACTGCATCGGCTGCCGCACCTGCGAGAAAAACTGCGCCCATGATGCCATTCACGTGATCGACCGCAAGGCAAAGGTCGACGATACGAAGTGCCTGGGATGCGGACGCTGCATCGCAGTCTGCCCTAAGGACGCGCTGGATTCGCGTTGGGACATCAGCAAGGATGTGCTGTCCTGCAAGATCGCGGAATATACTTATGCGGTCATCAACGGCAAGCCCAATTTCCACATCGCCTTCGTGCTGGATGTTTCTCCGGACTGCGACTGCGACGGTCAGAACGACCTGCCCATCGTGCCGGACGTCGGCATCTTCTGCGGCTTTGATCCCGTTGCGGTGGACCAGGCCTGCGCGGATGCGGTGAACGCCCAGACCTACGTGGAGAGCTCCATCATCGGAGACTTTATGAGAGACAGCCGAAAGAAGGCAAACCGCGCCGAAGCGATCGAAAAGCACGACGTCTTTAAGATGGTCCATCCCAACACCAAGTGGGAAGCGGGCCTGGCTCACGCCGAGAAGATGGGCATGGGCACCAGAGAATACGAACTTATTACCTTAAAATAACCAAAGGAGTTCCCAATGTACAGACACAAGCAGATCTGCAGCTGCACCCCTTCCTGCGATACCGTCGCAGTGGAGAAGAGCGCAGCTGTGAGCGGGTTCAACATCCTGGCCAAAAATTCCGACCGGGAGACCGATGAATGCCAGAACCTCAAATTCTTCCCGGCGGAAGACCACGCCAAGGGAGAGACGGTAAAGTGCACGTATATTGAAGTGCCCCAGGTCGAGCACACCTACGCCATGATCGGGTCCCAGCCCTGGTGGATCTGGGGATTCGAGATGGGCATCAACGAGCACGGCGTCTGCATCGGCAACGAGGCAGACTGGTCCGAGATCCCGGCGCAGAAAGAGGAAGCGCTGCTGGGCATGGATCTGCTGCGTCTGGGTCTGGAGCGAGGCCGCACGGCTTATCAGGCCATGCACGTCATCATCGATCATCTGGAAAAGTACGGCCAGGGCGGCGGATGCGCCTATCAGAACCCGGACGATAACTACCACAACACCTTTATGATCGCCGATTCCGAAGCCATGTGGCTGCTGGAGACCGTGGACCGGCACTGGGCTGCCAAGCGCATCACCGGCATCTATCCCATCTCCAACCTGTACACCATCGGCACGGACTTCGACGAATGCTCTGAGGGGCTTGTGGAGTATGCCGTGGCCAACGGCCTGCATGACCCGAGAAGAACGTTCGATTTCTCCAAGAGCTTCGTGCTGCTCAACACGAGGACGCTGTCGGGCTATCCCAGAGAGCAGAGAGCCCACGAGATCATCCGCAGCTTCGGCAACCGCAAGTATACCGGCGAAGATATGTGGACCATCCTGCGCGACCACTTCGAAGGGTCCATGCTTGAGCCCCGCTGGGGCGCCGCGGCAACGCTGGCGGCGGGCATCTGCATGCACGGCTGCGAACCGGGACCCTGCCAGTCCGCGGCGACCATGGTGACCGAATACAGAAAGCCGGACTTCAAGATGACGAAGTTCGTCTATTGGGCCAGCATGGCGCCTCCCTGCAGCAGCTTCGCGATGCCGTTCTTCAACATCGGCTACATCCCCGAAGCCATGGGCAGAGGCACGAACAAGTACTCCGAAGACTCCTTCTGGTGGAAGGCCAAGAGACTGCAGGTGGACGTAGAAGCGGACCACCCCAAGTACAGCCAGTGGATCAGGGAAGAGCGCCGCTATCTGGATGCGCTGTTCCATCAGGCTTCCGAACGGGCGCTGCAGGCGGCAGACATGCTGCTGGCGCAGGGCAACGAGAAGTCCGCGGAAGAGCTGCTGCGCGGCTGCACGGATGAATGCTTCGAAAAGGCGAACGCTTCTATGGATATGCTCATCGAAAAGATCGAGGCAGACATTAAGGAAAACGGCACGGACGTGTTCCGGGTGAAGAACCATATCGCATTCTGTGAGAAAACAGGGCTGCCTTCTCCGATTTAAAAAAATGAACTCGCACCGTTATTCAACGCTCGTCAACACTTTGTTCGCTTCGCTCACGCGTTTGCGATTTCCTCGCTTTTGAATAACGGCTGCGAGTTTTCTGTTGACAAATAGTTTTGTATAATGGGAGCAGGGAGAAAAAGAAAATGGAAGTCATCAGCAAAGAATACGTAGAAAAGGAATTGGCGCGGTATAAGACACCGGGCATGGGTGTGGGGGTCATCCGAAACGGCGAAGTGCTGTTTGCGGGCGGCTTCGGATATAAGGATCTGGAGACGAAGCAGCCCATCGACGCCGACACCATGTGGGGCATCGCATCCTGCAGCAAGAGCTTTACGGCCACGCTTATCGGCATGCTCGTCGACGACGGCGTGCTGGATTTCGACCGGCCCATCAAAGAGTATCTGCCCGATTTTAAGATGTACGATGCGTTTGCGACGGCGGAATGCACGCTGCGCGATATGCTGTGCCACCGCACGGGCCTTGCGGGCTACGACGCGGTCTGGTCCGACGAGACCATCGAGACCCGGAAAGAACTGTGGAAGAGGCTGCAGTACTTAAAACCCAATCTGCCGTTCCGCTATAAGGCTCAGTACAACAATTACATGGTGGATATGGCGGCTCACGTAGCCGAGAAGGTGACGGGCAAGAGCTGGGATGATATGGTCAACGACCGCATCTTTAAGCCCCTGGGCATGACCCGCAGCAGCACCCTCGTCAAATACCTGAACGAAAGCGAAAACGTCTGCAGCTCCTATTGGCCCGGCGAAGATGGTCCCTTTAAAGTGCCTCACTGGAACTCCGACGTGAGCGCTCCCGCCGGCGGCATCAATTCTACCATCAACGACATGCTGAAGTACCTGGACTTTCACCTGAAGAGAGGCGTTCTGCCGGACGGCACCCGCCTGATGCAGGAGGAGACCATGCGCGATCTGCACATGCAGAACGTGCGCTACACGCTGTGGCCTTGGAGATTCAAAGAGGTTTCCCCCATCGGCGGCTACGCCATGGGCTGGTACAACGACAACTACCGTGGCGAACCCATGTACTGGCACCTGGGTGAGATCGAGGGCTTCGGCACCCTGCAGTGCTGCCTGCCCAACTCCCAGATCGGCATCATCCTGTACAACAATCTGCAGTGCCCGGATATCCTCATCCAGTGCTCCGTGCTCTACACCATCATCGATAACGTGCTCGGATTTGAGCCGGTGGACTGGAGCGAACGCATGTGGTCCGTCAGGGACATCAAGGGCAATATGCATGGTGACTGGAAACTGGATCTGGTGGGCGACGCCGAAGAGACGACGGCACCTTCTCACGACCTGACGGATTATGTCGGCGCATACTTTGAACCGGGTCACGGGACGCTGGAGATCGATCTGTCCGAAGGCAAGCTGTACATGACCTGGCGCGGCGTGACCCAGGAGATGCTGCATCTGAATTACGATGTGTTCCGCATTCCGGAAGTCAAGATGGACACGCTGCTCGTAAACGCGCCGATCTATTTCCACACGGATGTGAACGGCGCAATCTCTGGCTTCGGCTTTAAACTGTACGACGAAGTCGGACCGATCGAGTTCAGGCGGATATAACATACGGAGAAGAAAGGATTCACATGCGTTTTTTTAAAAGGGCAATTTGCGTTTTAACGGCAGCTGCTTTCCTGGCTGCAGGGATACCTGTTTTTTCGTACGCAGAGGATACAGCGACACCGGAAGTCATTCTGGCTTCCCTGTCGACGCAGGAAAAAATCGAGCAGATGCTGATGCCTGCATTCCGGTACGTTACCGGTGAAGACGGCAAGAAGCAGGGGATGACAGAGCTGACAGAAGAAGCGGCTGCGGCGATCGAAAAGCATGGTTTTGCCGGGGTCATCCTCTTTGCGCAGAACACAGGAAATACGGAAAAGGCCGTAAAGTTTATACAAGACATGCAATCGGCCAACGCGAACCATCCGACGCAGCTGCTCGTAGGCATCGATCAGGAAGGCGGGTATGTGACCCGTCTGGGACAGGGTACACAGACGGCGGGAAACATGGCGCTGGGCGCCTCCGGTGATTCGGCGCTGGCGGAAGAGACCGGCAGGATCATCGGCTCCGAACTGAAGAGCATGGGCATCAATTTCGACTTTGCTCCCGTGGTCGACGTCAACAGCAACCCGGCGAATCCCGTGATCGGCACCAGGTCTTTCTCCGATGATGCGACGCTTGCCGCATCGCTTGGGACAGCCTTCATGAAAGGCCTGCAGGAGGAAGGGATCATTTCCACATTAAAACATTTCCCCGGACATGGCGATACCGCAACGGACAGCCATACCGGCCTTCCGCGGATCGACCGCAGCCTCGAAGAACTGAAGGCGCGGGAGTTGGTACCTTTCCAGGCCGCGATCGACGCAGGTGTTGAGGCCATCATGACGGCGCACATCCAGTACCCGCAGATCGAGACCGAGAGTTACCTCTCCAAACTCACCGGCGAGGAGATCACGTTGCCTGCGACCCTGTCTGAGACCATCATCACGGATCTTCTGCGCGGCGACATGGGTTTTGACGGCGTGGTCATCACGGACGCCATGAACATGGACGCTATCGCGAAGCACTTCGACCGCTTCGATGCGGCAAAGCTTGCGATCGAAGCAGGCGTGGATATCCTGCTGATGCCCGTGGACACCTCCACACCGGAGGGAATGGCAGATCTGGATGCCTATATCGATACGCTGGCCGGCATGGTGGAAAGCGGTGGGATCGACGCGGCGAAAGTGGATGCGGCGGTCCTGCGCATCCTGACGTTGAAGGCTGCTCATGGTCTGACGGAGGCCTACAGCGGGATCGACCCTGCGGCATCCGCCGTCGTCGGCAGTGCGGCGCATCATGAAACGGAGTGGGAGATCGCGAAAAAGACCATTACGGTGGTCAAAAACGATCACAACATGCTTCCGATGCGGGGTGAAAACGAAAGTATAACGGTGCTCACCGCTTATGACGACGAAGTCCTGAGCATGGAATACGGCGCAGATCTCCTGGCGGAAGAAGGAAAGCTTGCGGAAGGGATGACCGTTTCCGTACATTCCATTCAGAATCTTACGGCGGAGGAAGCAATTGCTTTGACCGCCGAGGCAGACCACGTGGTGATCATCTCCGAGATCTATTCCGCCTCCTGGCTGGTGAACGATTACAGCAAAAAGGCAGACGCCATCATCGAAAGCGTGCATGCCGACGGAAAGGACGTGGCCGTGCTGAGCTGCCATCTTCCCTACGATGCGGCACGTTATCAGGCGGCGGATGCCATTGTTCTTGCCTGGTCCGCCCGCAGCATGAGCGAGGATCCCCGCAAGACAGAGGGTCCTGTGGCACAGTACGGACCGAATCTGTCCGCTGCGATGTACCTGATGCTTTCCGAAGAAAGTCCGGTGGGAACGCTTCCCGTGGACATTCCGAAGCTGGACGGACAGGGACAGTATACGGCGGAGATCCTGTACAGGAGAGGGTTCGGCCTGCAGTACGGCATGGCGGGCAACTTTACCGACGTGCCCCGCAATGCCTGGTATGCGGACGGTGTCGTATATGCGGCAACGAACGGCATCATGGCCGGCATGGGAGACGGTGTCTTTGCGCCGCAGAGTTCCGTTACGCGGGCGCAGATGGCGGCGATGCTCTGGAGCATGTCCGGCGGTCCGGTGGTCAACTACGCCATGTCCTTTGAAGATGTGGAGGCCGGTTCCTGGTACGAAGAAGCCGTCCGCTGGGCCGTGTCGGAGAACATTGCGGCAGGTTATTCCGAAAAGGCATTCGGTCCGAACGATGCGGTCACCCGCGAGCAGGCTGCCCTGATGCTCAAACAGTTTGCGAAGGCGGAAACGCCGGACGGGGTCATGGGGTTGGCCGGGTATACGGACTATCTGCAGATCTCTGCCTGGGCGCACGACGCGATGCTCTGGGCGGTCTACGAGGATCTGCTGGGCGGAAGCGGCGGTTATCTGATGCCGCAGAAGACGATGACCCGTGCAGAAGCCGCGGTCATTCTGCGCAATTTCCATCAATCATTCGTGGCTTTTCCCTGATCCACTGTAAATTATCATACGAGATCTCTGCCGTCAGGAAAGGAGGCAGCCCATGGAACGCTATCCCCAGTTAGTCATCGCAACCAAGAATCTGCAGCATAATTTCAACTGTCTGAAGGAGATGTGCCGGCCCTACGGTATCCGCATCACGGCGGTCACCAAAGGGTTCACCAGCGTTCCCGAAGCGTGCAGCGCGCTGTGGGAATGCCATCCCAGAGCGATCGCCACATCCCGCATCGACCAGGTAAAGAAGATCAAGGAATACGATCCTTCCATCACTACGGAGCTGCTGCGCATCCCGGCGCTGTCCGAGTGCGATCTGGTGGTCAAATATGCGGATATCTCCCTGAATTCGGAGCTCGCTGTGCTGCAAAAACTCAACGAAGAAGCGTTAAAGCAGGGCAAGATCCACCGGGTCATCCTGATGAAGGATATCGGTGACCGCAGAGAAGGCTTCGAATCCGAAGATGTGATGATCGACGCCGCCTCCATGGTGGAATACGGCATGTCGGGCCTTAAGCTCTACGGCATCGGTGCCAATTTCGGCTGCTACGGTTCCATCTGCGTCTCCAAGGACAAGGTGGACTGGCTGGCGGACATTATGGAGAAGATCGAGGCGAAGATCGGCCGGCAGCTGGATGTGCTGTCCATCGGCGGCACGCAGTCTTTCCACAACATGGCGCAAGGCGAGCTGAATCCCCGAGTCAATGACATCCGGGCGGGTATCTCGCTCATTACGAAGGCTGAATACACCTGGAAGGAAGATTTCCCCGAACGGGTGGACGCCTTTCGCATCCGCGCGGAGATCGTGGAATTGAAGAATAAGCCCACGATGCCCAACGGCGTGTTCGGTGCGGCGGCCCTCAACGACGAGCGCAAATATGTGGATCTCGGCGTGCGGAAGCGGGCCATCCTGGCCTTCGGCAAACAGGATTTCGGCGGCTCGGAGGAAGGGCTTACACCCCTCGATCCGCAGATCAAGATCTGGGGCAGCAGCTCCGACCACACCATGCTGGACCTGGAGGACTGCGACCGGAACTATAAGCTGGGAGACATCGTGGAATTCCGCCCCAACTACGTGGTAACGATGTATTCCACCACCTCTCCCAATATCAAAATCAAGATCGTGGACGAATTCTAAGATGTGCTATTGGGGACGGTTCTCTTCGACACTTTTCCCCAATATTCTTCGACGAACCGGGTCATGCCCCGCATCTGGGGCGTGACCCATTTATTTTTGTGATAGAAGACAGCGACGTGGAAGGGGAGACGGAAGTCCCGGATCTGCAGGATGCAGAGCGTTCCGGCCTGCACCGCGGGCCGTACCATGTATTCCGGTAGAAAGGCAAGCCCCGCGCCCTGTTTTGCCAGTTCCAGAAGGGCCAGCGAGCTTTCCGTCTGGATATGCGAATTGACCTGTCTGCCGCACTCTGCAGCCATCTTATACACTTCCTGCTGCAAAAACGTGTTCTCGCCGATGGACAGGATCTCTTCGTCCAGGACTTCTGCCAGGGTCAGACGGGTCTGTTTTGCCAGCGGATGATCCGGAGATGCCACAAACACCGTCTCCTCCGGATGGCTGCAGGCCAGTACGCAGTCTTTTCGCTGCAAGGTGTGGCCCATGGTGAACGCCAGGTCAACTTCGCCCCGGGCCAGCATGCCGAACAGGTCGGCAGAGACGGCGGAAACGATGGAGACCGAGACATCCGGATACTGCTGCCGGTATTCCTTCAGCGCGGGGAGCAGCAGCGAATGCAGGATGGATTCCACGATGCCGATGCGCAGTGTGCCGCGGACCTCCCGCTGTTTCGGATCGCCCAGGTATGCGATCTGCTGCGAGAGCTGTGCTATCTGCTGGGCATAAGGGATAAGCTCCTGTCCTGCCGGCGTAAGCACGTTCCGCTTTCCGACCCGCTCGAACAGCGGCGTTCCGATCTCCTCTTCCAGCTGATGGATCTGCGCCGTGATCGTGGACGTCGCATAACCCAGCTCTTTCGCTGCTTTCGTAAAGCTGCCTAGCTGCGTGATCCGCAGAAATGTGTTCAGGTTTCTGAGTTCCATGTCCATGCTCCTTATCATTCAATATTATTAAATAAACAATTCGAAACTGTCAAGTATACAAAAGGATAAAAGGGTGATATCGTTTACGTACAGAGGTGTATAGAACTATGCAAACCAAACTCATGACAGCCCAGGACGCCATCCGTACCTTCGTCCATGACGGTGACTGCATCGCGTTCGGCGGCTTTTCCACGAACCGCAGGGCCTACGGCCTGGTGCGGGAGGTCATACGGCAGAAAAAGAGAGATCTTACCGTCGAAAGCGGCAGCGCCGGCGGCGATATCGATATGCTCGTCGGCGCCGGATGCGTAAAGGTGATGAACATCAGCTACATCGCCAATTCTGGCTTTACCATGGTATGCCGGCGTTTCCGGGAGGCCGTGGAGAAGGGGATCCTTCCCGTGGAGGACTACTCCCTGGACGTGCAGACCATCGCCTACCACGGCGCGGCGCTGGGGCTGCCCTACATGCCCGTCAAGAACATGCTGGGAAGCGATCTGGAGACCGTATGGGGCATCTCCGAAGCGGAGAGAAGGAAATATCCCAAGCTGCCCGCGAAGAAATTCGTCATGGCGGATGACCCGTTCAGCCCCGGCAGCAAACTGTGTCTCGTGCCGACGCCGAAGATCGACGCAGCCCTGGTCCACGTGCAGAAAGCCAGCCCCGACGGTACCTGCCGCATCGAAGGCGCCCGCTTTCAGGACGAGGATATCGCCATCGCGGCAAAACATACCATCGTCTCTTGCGAGGAGCTGGTGACGGACGAAGAGATGCATGCGGATCCCAACGCCAACACCCTGCCGGGCCTTTGCGTTGACGCGGTGGTGTACCTGCCCTGGGGGGCTCACCCGTCCCAGTGCTTCGGCTATTACGACTACGATCCCAAGGCTATGCTCGCCTACGACAAGGCCAGCCGCACCCAGGAGAGCTTCGATGCCTGGCTGGCGGAAAATCTGGGCACAGACCACGACAGCTACCTGCAGACCGTCGGCGAAGAGCATCTGAAGACCCTGAAAGTCGATCCGGCGCTGGGTTACGTAGCAGGGTTGAAGAGAAAGTGAGGCGGCCTATGGAGATCACGAGAAGACAGCGCATGGCCGTCGCTCTGGCGAAGGAGATCGAGGACGGCAAGACATACATCATCGGCACGGGACTTCCCCTCATCGGCGGCAGCCTGGCCAAGAACACCCACGCGCCGAATGCGAGGCTTATCTTCGAGACCGGCATTCTGGAAGGGGCTCCCTTGGAGGTGCCCACCAGCGTGTCCGATCTGCGGCTCAACCACGGGGCATCGGTCCTGTGGCCCCAGTTCCGCTACTTCGGCTACCAGACGCTGGCGGCCCAGAGAGGGGAAATCGAGGCCGGATTTCTGGGAGGCGCCCAGATCGACCCTTACGGCAACCTCAATTCCACATGTATCGGCGATTATTTTCGCCCAGAAACCCGTTTTTCGGGCTCTGGCGGCGCGAACGGCATCGCGACGTATTGCGATACCGTTATCGTCATGAAACACGAAAAACGGCGATTTGTGCCCTCTGTGGACTACTGCACCAGTCCGGGCTGGATCGACGGCCCCGGCGGCAGAGAGCGGCGGGGCCTGGACGGAACCAAGGGTCCCCGGGCGGTCGTGACGGAGCTGGGCGTGTTCCGCTTCGGCGAAGATAAGCGCATGTACCTGGCGGAGCTGTTCCCCGGGGTGTCCGAGCAGGATGTTTTAGACAATACGGGCTTCGCCATCGATGTGACCCGCGCAGTGAGCGCGGCGGATCCGGATCCGGAAGTTCTGCGCATCCTGACGGAGGTCGTGGACCCGCTGCACGTGATGGTATAAAAGGAGATAACAGTGAAAACGATAACGATCAACGAAACATGGTGCAAGAAATGCGGCATCTGCGCTGCGTTCTGCCCCAAAAAGGTATTCGATAGAGATGAGGACGGAAAGCCGCTTGCGGTCCGTCCCGAAGACTGCATCGGCTGCCGGTTGTGCGAGATGCGCTGCCCGGACTTTGCGGTAACGGTGGAGGGTTAGACCATGGGTGAATTCAGATTTATGCAGGGCAACGAAGCGATGACGGAAGGCGCCATCGCAGCCGGTGCCAGATTCTATGCGGGATATCCCATTACGCCTTCCAGCGAAGTGGCGGAGACGTCTTCGATCCGTCTGCCGCAGGTAGGCGGTCTGTACGTGCAGATGGAAGATGAGATCGGCAGCATGGCTGCCCTGATCGGAGCGTCTGCCGCGGGCAAGAAGGCCTACACGGCCACGAGCGGTCCGGGTCTCTCCCTGATGGCGGAAAACCTCGGTGTGGCCGTCATGGGCGAGATCCCCTGCGTGCTCATCGATGTGCAGCGTTCCGGTCCGTCCACAGGCCTTGCCACCAAGCCCGCTCAGGGCGACGTGCTGCAGGCCCGCTGGGGCACCCACGGAGACCATTCCATCATCGTGTTATCGCCGTCGTCCGTGCAGGACTGCTTCGATCTGATGGTCACGGCCTTCAACTATTCCGAACAGTACCGGACACCAGTCATCTTCCTGTCGGACGAGATCATCGGCCACCTGCGGGAGCAGGTCATCCTCAAAGGTCCCGAGGAACTGGAGATCTTCGAACGGCCCGAACCCACCGGTGATCCGAAGGACTACCGGCCCTACGACCACAGCAATGGCTTGGCGCCTCTGTCCCGTTTCGGCAGCCCGTATGTCTTTAAGGTGAACGGATCCATGCACGACGAGTGGGGCCGCCCCTGCGCCCGTCCCGACAACGCGGACCGCATCATCCGCCATCTGAGCGAGAAGATCGAAGCCCATGCGGAAGAGATCGCGATCACCCGCCGCTACCACATGGATGATGCCGAGATCGTGCTGATCTGCTACGGCGGCGCGGCCAGATCCGCGCTGTCCGCCATGAAGAAGGCGCGGGAGAAGGGCATCAAGGCAGGCGTACTGCAGATCGTAACGCTGTGGCCCGTGCCCGATAAAGAGATCCGGGAAGCGCTGGCGCAGGCGAAAGCCGTCATCGTGCCGGAGCTCAATCTCGGCCAGTATATCGGCGAAGTCGAAAAACGGAACGAAAAGAACATTCCCGTGATCGGGGTCAACCGTATCGACGGACAGCCCATCGTCCCGGCCCAGATCCTGGCGAAAATAGAGGAGGCGGCAAAATGATAAAAGATTATCTGTTTGAAGAAAAACTGCCGCTGTTCTGGTGCGCCGGCTGCGGCAACGGCATCGTGCTGCAGGCCATCCTGCGCAACATCGATAAGCGGGGCTTTACCCGGGAAAACATCGTCATCACCACCGGCATCGGCTGCTGGGGCAAGGCGGACGACTACGTGACCACCAACAGCTTCCACGGCACCCACGGCCGGGCGCTGCCGTTTTCCACCGGCATTAAACTGGCGAACCCGTCCCTGAACGTCTTCACCCTGATGGGAGACGGCGACGGCATTACGATCGGCGGCAACCATCTGATCCATGCGGCGCGCCGCAATGTGGACCTGGTGGCCATCATGGTCAACAATCTGAACTACGGCATGACCGGCGGCCAGTACTCCGGCACCACGCCCAAGCACGCCATTACGAAGACCTCGCCCTACGGCCACGTGGAGAACGGCTTCGACGTCTGCAAAGTCGTGCAGGCGGCGGGAGCGCCCTTCGTCGCCCGCGGCACGGTCTACGACGTGGTGCAGCTGGACAGGCTCATCAGCAAGGCCATCGACCACAAGGGATTTTCCTTTGTGGAGGTCATCTCCCCCTGTCCGACTCATTTTGGCCGCTCCAACAAGCTGGGCGACGCCCCGAAGATGATGCAGTGGATCAAGGACAATACGATCAGTCGGGAAAAGGCGGCCGGCATGACCTCGGACGAACTGCAGGGCAAGTTCGTAACAGGCATCTTCGAAGAGCGGGAGCAGGAAGACTACAGCACCGCATATCAGAAGGTGATCGACAGCCTGAGAGGGGGCGAAAACGAATGAAGACACAGAAAGAGATCACGATCTCCGGCGTGGGCGGTCAGGGCATGATCCTGTGCGGCACGCTGATCGCGGAGGCCGCGGCGGTCCACGAGCATAAAAGGGCGACGCTCTCCTCCGAATACGGTGTGGAGACCCGGGGCACCTTCGCCAAATCCGACGTCATCGTCTCGGACGAAGAGATCTACTTCCCGGATGTGACGGAACCGGACCTGGTCGTCTGCCTGCATCAGGTCGCCTACGCGCGGTATTCCGGCAAAGTCGGAGATGCGCTGCTCTTGTTCAACAGCGACGAAGTAACGCCGGATGCTGCAGCGGAGGGGATCCAGAAGGGCCTGCCCATTACGCAGATGGCCAAGGAACTGGGCAATCCCCAGACGGCCAATATCCTCACCATGGGAATCATCGCCGGGCTGACGAAAGTCATTACCCCGGATGGCGCCAAGGAAGCGATCCGCAAGTTCTTCCACGGCAAGAGCGACAAGGTGATCGCCCTCAACGAAAAGGCCTTCGATCTGGGCTACAAAGAAGGCACGAAGCTGCAGGAGGGTGCGATTTGAACCTTGCATTGCTTGCGAGTCTCGGCATCACCCTGGCAGCCATCGTAGCGCTGGCGCTGTGGACCGGGACGCATCAGAAGAAAAAAGATAAGGGCAGCAATGCCGCGATCGTTGCCGGGGTCATCATCGGGACGCTGGTGGGCGGCTCCTCCACGGTCGGTACGGCGCAGCTCGCCTACACCTACGGAATGTCCGCCTGGTGGTTTACGCTGGGCGCCGGCATCTCCTGCCTCGTGCTGGGGCTCGTCTATGCCGTGCCTCTGCGCAGAAACGGCGAGCGCACGCTGGTGGGCATGATCCGCAAAGAATACGGACAGACCGTGGGCATGACGGCCTCCGTGCTGAATTCCATCGGCACATTCATCAACATCATCTCGCAGATCCTGTCGGCGACGGCGGTGGTGGCGGTCATCGCTCCGCGCCTGGGGATAGGCGCTGCAGCGGCCTTTTCTGCCGTCTTTATGGTGCTGTACGTCGTGTTCGGCGGCACGAGAGGCGCCGGCGTCGTGGGCATCGTCAAGACGGTGCTGCTCTACGTGGCTATGATGGCCTGCGGCGTGCTGGTGCTGCAGAAGACGGGGGGATTCGGCGGATTCACGGATATGGTGCGCGGCATCGAGAACCCGGAGGGCGTTAAGTTTTTCTCCCTGCTGGCCAGAGGCGCAGGCAAGGACCTTGGCTCCGCGCTCTCTCTGCTCTTAGGCGTGCTCACGACCCAGACCTACGCGCAGGGCGTGCTGGCCGCGAGAAGCGACGCGGCAGGGAAAGCCGGTGCGCTGCTTTCCGCGTTTCTCATTCCGCCTATCGGTACCGGCGGCATCCTAGTCGGATTGTATATGAGAGCTCATGCGGACCTGTATTCCGGTATGACCGCCAAGACCGCGTTAACGACCTTCATTACCGCCCACGTGCCTCCCGTTCTGGCCGGCGTGGTGCTGGCGGGGTTGTTCATCGCGGCCGTAGGCACCGGTGCGGGGCTCGCGCTGGGCATTTCGACGATGCTCAACAACGACATCGTTCCGCGGGTCACCCGCCGCTTCGATGACCCGGCCAAAGCCGGCCGCCTTGCAAAGATTTGGATTATCCTGGTGCTGGCGGCTGCCTGCGTGCTGTCCTGCGGTTCGCTGGGCGACATCATCCTGCAGTTTGCCTTTATGTCCATGGGTCTGCGGGCTGCGGTGGTCTTTATGCCGCTGTTGGGTGCGCTGTGGATGCCCGGGCGCGTCGACAGACGGTTTATCCTGGCGTCCGTCATCCTGTCGCCTGCGGCGGTGTTCGCCGGCAAGCTGATGGGGCTGCCCTTCGACAGCCTGTTCCTGGGCATGGCGGTATCGGCCGTGTGCTTTGCTGCGGGACTGGTAGTGAAAAGAAAGAAATGATGCTTGCAAAATATTACCAATGATGATATAGTATCTTTACCAAAAGAAAGTAGAGCATGTGCATTTGCTCGCAAAAACACCGGAGAGGGCATGTCTCCGGTGTTTTTGCGTGCTTTTTATAGCTTTTTCGCGTTATTGCTCGCAGTACACGCAGCGCTTGCTGCCGTTCTTGGCAACATAGTATTTGTGCCGGATCGAGCGCTCCGCAGCGCAGATGCACTTGGGATTTGTGCAGCGGTAAGATTCATCTTCCACCGCCTTGTTCCACAGAGAGAACGGTCCACCGGGGAAGGTGTCTGCCGGGTCCTTGGCGCCGGTCAGCTTTTCGCCGTCCCAGCCCAGCAGCTTTAAGATGAGCGCCATGCGCATGATCTTTCCGTTGTAAGTCTGCTCGAAATAGCGGGCTCTGGGGTCTTCGTCCACCTCCACTGCAATCTCGTCCACCCGGGGCAGGGGATGCATCACGATGCAGTCCGGTTTTGCCAGCTTCATCTTTTCCGCATCCAGCACGTAGGAATTCTTCAGCCGTTCATATTGCTCGATATCGTCGAAGCGCT
>JAGAHX010000050.1 GCA_017626845.1 Bacillota bacterium | reverse complement strand
GGCGACGGAGCGAAAAACGAAGGCAACTCCCGGCACCGTGGTGTCCGCTGGCAAGGAAGGCATCGGCGCCGCCTGCGGAGACGGCTGTGTTCTGCTACTCCAGAAAGTGCAGCTCCCGGGCAAAAAGGCCATGGATGCAGGGGCGTTCCTGCTGGGTCACACGGTTGAAACCGGAACGGTTCTGGGATAAAATAAAGTGTTATGATAATTGCATTTAAAGGAGGCTTTGCATGCTTGGATATTATACTTCGATGATCCTTCTCATCCCGGCGATCCTGCTGTCGGTCTATGCGCAGGGAAAAGTCCAGAGCGCATACCGGACCTACTCCAACGTCCGCAACGGCAGAAACATCTCCGGTGCAGAGGCGGCGCAGCGCATCCTGAACTTTAACGATCTCAACATTCCCATCTTCGAGATCCAGGGCACGCTGACGGACAACTACAATCCCCAGAAAGGGACGCTCAACCTGTCCCCGGCGGTCTATGAACAGCCCAGCATCGCCAGCATGGCCATCGCGGCTCATGAATGCGGTCACGCGCTGCAGCATGCCGCTGGCTACTCCCTGCTGAACATCCGCAACAGCATCGTCCCCGTGGCCAACATCGGTTCCATGGTGTCCTGGCCTCTGCTCATCCTGGGCCTGATGCTCGGTGCGCAGGGCGATTTTCTGTTCAATCTGGGCATTTTCCTGTTCCTGGGCGTCGTGCTGTTCCATCTCGTAACTCTGCCTGTGGAACTGGATGCCAGCAAGAGAGCCCTCATCCAGTTGGAAGCGCTCAACTGCTTCACCAGCGATGAGGAGCACGCAGCCGCCAAGCGAGTGCTGGACGCTGCCGCGCTCACTTATCTCGCGGCTCTGGCTACCGCTGTCGCGAACCTGCTGCGTATGTTCGCCATGAGAGGAAACCGCAGATGACGAAAACACCGCGCCGCCTCGCCTTCGACATACTGAAAGCCGTCGAGAGCGAAGGGGCGTATTCCAATATCCTGCTCAACCGCAGACTGCAGCAGTCTCCGGATTCGGATCCGGCTTTCGTGCGCCGGCTGGTGCACGGCGTGCTGAAAAATCAGACGCTGCTGGACTTCCAGATCGACCGGTACCTGCGGAAGGGCAGCGTAAAGCTGGCGGCGAGGATCCTGCTCCGGATGGGGTTCTGCCAGCTGGCTCTGTGCGATGACATCCCGGACCACGCTGCCGTCTCCGAGACGGTCTCCCTGGCGGGGGAAGTCATGCGGGGCAACGAAGGGTTTATCAACGCCGTGCTGCGAAGCTTTCTGCGGGACGGCAAGCGCATCGTCCTGCCGGACTGCGATCCGCAAGACCCGGCGAGCCTGGTCCGTTATCTCTCCGTCAAATATTCCTGCCGGGAGTGGATCGTAAAACGCTGGATCGATTCCTACGGCAGGGAGCGGGCGGAATGGCAGCTGCGGGAAAGCCTGGAGCCTGCGCCGCTCGTGCTGCGCGGCAACCGCCTGAAGGTCGGCAATGCCTACGAGTTCGACACGTCCGGAGGAATACAGGCTTCGCAAGATTACCGGGAAGGCCGGTTTTCGGTGCAGGACGCATCCGCGATCGAGGCGATCAACGCGCTGCATCCCAAGAAGGGAGAACGCGTGCTGGACATGTGCGCAGCGCCCGGAGGAAAGACCTGCGCCATGGCGGAATACATGGAAAACGAGGGCGAGATCCTGGCCTGCGATATCCACGAAGGCAAACTGGCCTTAGTGGAAAAAGAAGCGCAGCGGCTGGGCATCTCCATCATCCGGACCTGCCCGCGGGATGCCCGGACGGCCCCGCCCGCAGAGGAAGCCGCGTCCTACGACGCCGTGCTCTGCGACGTGCCCTGCAGCGGGCTTGGCGTGCTGCGGAGAAAGCCGGAGATCAAACTGCGGCTGAAGGAAGAGGACGTAAAGGCGCTTCCTTCCATCCAGGCGAAGATCCTGGCCAATGCGGCGGCTTTCGTAAAACCGGGCGGCCGCCTGATGTACTGCACCTGCACGGTGGACCCGGCGGAAAATGAACGGGTCACCGGAGAATTTTTACAGGAAGGGACCTTCGAGAAGATCCGCGAACGGCAGATCTTTATCGGAGAGATCCTGGAAGGCACCAAAGGAGACGGTTTTTATTACTGTCTTATGAGGAAAAAGAATTTATGATCAGCGTTGGATTCAAGACCGATAAGGGGAATCTGAGGTCCGGCAACGAAGACTCGCTCTTCCTGCTGCCGGATCAGCAGCTCTATATCGTGGCGGACGGCGTCGGCGGACACAATTCCGGTGAACTGGCCTCCCGCATGTCGGTGGGGTACATGGCGCAGTATGTGGCCATGAACCCGATCTCAGCCGTGGAGAGCAAAAAAGACCTGAGAAAGTACTTCCTGGAATGCTTCCAGGGAGCGAACGCTCTCATCTACAGCAAATCGAAAGAGGAAGAGGGCAACAGCGGCATGGCGACGACCACGGTGCTGTGCTATCTGGACGCGACGGACTGCTATGTGGTGAACGTAGGCGATTCCAGAGCGTATCTCGTTCGGGACGGCGTCATGCGGCAGCTGACGGAAGACCATACGCTGGTGCAGGATATGCTGCGCTCCGGCCTCCTTACGAAGGAGGAAGCCATGATGCATCCGGACCGCAACATGATCACCCGGGCCATCGGCGGGGAGGAGACCATCGAGCCGGACTTCTACCGCTTCGAGACGTGCCCCGGCGATGTCATCTTGCTCTGCACCGACGGTCTGTACGGCGAAGTGACCGCCGACAGGATCCTACAGC
>JAGAHX010000049.1 GCA_017626845.1 Bacillota bacterium | reverse complement strand
CGACAAGGTCTACATGGAACCCCTCACCCTGGAATACATCGCCAAGATCCTGCGCTACGAGCGGCCCGACGCCATCGTTCCCGGCATCGGCGGACAGACCGGCCTCAACCTGGCCATGCAGCTGGAGCGCAAGGGCATCCTGAAGGAATGCGGCGTGCAGCTGCTGGGCACCCCCGCAAGCTCCATCGAGCGGGCCGAGGACAGAGAACTGTTCAAGGAAATGTGCATGTCCATCGGGGAACCGGTCATCCCCTCCGAGATCACCTACTCCCTGGACGAAGCCAAGGAAGCGGCCAAGCACATCGGCTACCCCGTGGTGCTGCGCCCCGCTTTCACCCTGGGCGGCACCGGCGGCGGCTTCGCGTATAACGAAGAGGAACTCATCGAAGTCGGAACCAACGCCTTCCGGCTCTCCCCGGTCCACCAGGTGCTGGTCGAGAAGTCCGTCCGCGGCTACAAGGAGATCGAATTCGAGGTCATGCGCGATTCCAACGACCACGCCATCACCATCTGCGGCATGGAGAACGTGGATCCCGTAGGCGTCCACACCGGCGACTCCATGGTCGTGGCGCCCATCCTGTCCTTAAACGAGCACGACCTGAAGATGCTCAACGACTCCGCCATCAAGATCATCAAGGAACTGAAGATCGAAGGCGGCTGCAACGTGCAGTTCGCCCTTGACCCCAATTCCTCCGAATACTTCCTCATCGAAGTCAACCCCAGAGTCTCCCGCTCCTCCGCACTGGCCAGCAAGGCAAGCGGCTATCCCATTGCCAGGGTCACCGCGAAGATCGCCATGGGCATGGCCCTGGAAGAGATCCCCGTCGCCGGCGGCACCGCGGCCATCGAACCCAGCCTTGACTACATCGTCGCCAAGTTCCCCCGCTTCGCCTTCGACAAATTCACCGACGCCCCCAACACCCTGGGCACCCAGATGAAGGCCACCGGCGAAGTCATGGGCATCGGCTCCACGCTGGAGGAATGCTGCCTTAAATCCGTACGTTCTCTGGAGACCGGCGTCTGCCACTTCTGGATGGCGAAGTTCGACAAGTTCACCGATCAGGAACTCAAGGACTACGTCTCCGAATTCCGCGCCGACGGCATCTTCGCCGTGTTCGAGCTCATCCGCAGAGGCGTATCCCTGCAGGAGATCCACGAACTCACCATGATCACCGGGCTGTTCCTGGAGAGCTTTAAGAGGATCGTCGACATGGAAGGTCTTCTGAAGAGATCCCCCGGCGGCATCGACACGTTGACCGCCGCCAAGCTGATGGGATTCTCTGACGAATACATCGCCAAGCTCTGGAACGTGGACGAGCTGCAGATCTACAAGACCCGCAAGGAAGAAGGCCTCACCCCGGTGTTCCGCATGGTCGATACCCTGCACACCGGCAAGTACATCGCCTACCTGTACTCCTCCTACACCGGCGAGAACCAGTCCCTGCTCACCGACAAGAAGAAGATCATCGTGCTGGGCGCCGGCCCCATCCGCATCGGCCAGGGCGTGGAATTCGACTACTCCACCGTCCACGCGGTGCAGACCATCAAGCGGGCGGGCTACGAAGCCATCATCATCAACAACAATCCGGAGACCGTCTCCACCGACTACACTACTGCGGATAAGCTGTATTTCGAGCCGCTGACCCCGGAAGACGTCATGGCCATCATCGACTTCGAACAGCCGGAAGGCGTCATCGCTTCTCTGGGCGGTCAGACGGCGATCAACCTGGCGCAGCCCCTCGTGGACCGCGGCGTCAAGATCATCGGCACCGACTGCGCCGCCATCGACCTGGCGGAGAACCGCGACAGCTTCGAGAAGCTGCTGCTGGAGCTGGAGATCCCGCAGCCCAAGGGCCGCGCGGTGACCCACATCGAAGAAGGCGTCGCCGCCGCCGAAGAGATCGGCTACCCCGTGCTGGTGCGCCCCAGCTTCGTTCTGGGCGGCCGGGCCATGCAGATCGTCATCAACGAAGAGCAGCTGCGCCACTACCTGCAGACTGCCGTAGAGATCGACGCCGACAAGCCCGTTCTGGTGGATAAGTACATCCAGGGCAAGGAAGTGGAGATCGACGCCATCTGCGACGGCAGAGACGTATTCGTACCGGGCATCATGGAGCTGGTCGAACGCACCGGCATCCACTCCGGCGACTCCATCTCCGTCTACCCCTCCTTCTCCATCTCCGACAAGGTAAAGGGAACCATCCTGCAGTACGCGAAGAAGCTCGGCCCCGCCATCGGCATCGTGGGCCTCTACAACATCCAGTTCATCGTGGACAAGAACGATGACGTGTACATCATCGAGGTCAACCCGCGTTCGTCCCGCACCGTGCCCTTCCTGTCCAAGGCCACAGGCTATTCCCTGGCAGACATCGCCACGGAGGTGATCCTGGGCAAGAGCTTAAAGGAACAGGGCATCTTCGATCTGTACGCTCCGGAGAAGAAGCGCCACTACGTAAAGGTGCCCGTATTCTCCTTCAACAAGATCCGCGGCCTGGATGCCTACCTCAGCCCGGAGATGAAGTCCACCGGCGAAGCCATCGGCTACGATGACCGGCTCAACCGCGCCCTGTACAAGGCGCTGCAGGCAGGCGGCATGCATCTGCAGAATTACGGCACGGTGTTCGCCACCATCGCCAATAAGGACAAGGAGGAGGCGCTGCCCCTCATCCGCCGGTTCTACAACCTGGGCTTCAACATCGAGGCGACGGAAGGCACCGGAACGTTCCTCAAGGAACATGGCATCCGCACCCGCGTGCTGAAGAAGATCTCCGAAGGATCCGACGCGATCCCCGAGAGTATCCGCCAGGGCCACATCGCCTATATCATCAACACGTCCGCCCTGGATACGGGAAGCGACACGGACGGCATGAAAATCCGCCAGGCGGCTACGGAAAACAACGCTACGATCTTCACCTCGCTGGATACGGTCCGCGTGCTGCTGGACGTGCTGGAAGAGACGACGCTGACGATCTCCACGATCGACGCATAGAAATATGAGACAATCGACATACACGATAAAAGAGAATAGCATTCTCGCCTCGGGCATCTGGAAAATGGTACTGGAAGGCGACGGCACAGCGGTGACGGCACCGGGCCAGTTCATCGACATCAAACTGGACGGACGGTATCTGCGGCGCCCCATCTCGGTGCACGACGCGGATGAAGGCAGCATTACCATCATCTACAAGGTGCTGGGTCACGGCACGGACGACATGACCCGCTACGAGCCCGGTAAACCGCTGGACGTTCTGGCAGGCTGCGGCAACGGGTTTTGGATGCCGACGGGCAAAGAAACGCCCCTCCTCATCGGCGGCGGCGTGGGCATTCCGCCCCTCTACCTGCTGGCAAAAAAGCTGATCGCAGCAGGACGGAAGCCCCAGGCCGTTCTGGGGTTCAACAGCAAAGAAGACGCCTTCTGCATCGAGGAATTCCGGGCGCTGGGCTGCACGGTAACAGCCGCTTCCGCGGATGGTTCCATCGGCACGAAAGGCTTTGTAACGGACGCCCTGCCTGCCCCGGACACTTACGACTGTTTTTACACCTGCGGCCCCCTGCCCATGCTCCGGGCGCTGGATGCGGCGATCCCCGCCGGCATCCCCGGGCAGTTCTCCTTCGAAGAACGCATGGGCTGCGGATTCGGCGCCTGCATGGGCTGCACGATCCCGGTCAAGGGCGGTTACAAACGCATCTGCAAGGACGGGCCGGTGCTGGCCAGAGAGGAGATCCTATGGGAGAAGTAAGAGAAAACCGTCTCGGGGTCACGCTCTGCGGCATCGAGCTCGATAACCCCGTCATCCCTGCCTCCGGCACCTTCGGCTACGGTAGGGAGTTCGCGGAGCTTTACGACATCAACATCCTCGGCACCTTTTCCTTCAAAGGCACCACGAAGGACGCGCGGCTGGGCAATCCCGTCCCCCGCATCGCGGAGACATCCTGCGGAATGCTCAACGCCGTTGGCCTGCAGAATCCCGGCGTAAACCACGTCGTCGCCCACGAACTGCCGGAGATGAAGCGGTTCTTTCACAAACCCGTCATGGCCAACGTCTCCGGGTTTTCCGTGGACGACTACGTCTACACCTGCGAAAAGCTGGACAAAGAGCCCCAGGTGGGCTGGCTGGAGGTCAACGTTTCCTGCCCCAACGTCCACGGCGGCGGCATGAGCTTCGGCACCGATCCGAAGGCCGCAGCGGCGGTGACCCGGGCAGTGAAGGCGGTCACGACGAAACCCGTCATCCTCAAGCTGTCCCCCAATGTGACGGACATCACGGAGATCGCCAAAGCCTGCGAAGATGCGGGCGCGGACGGCATCTCCCTCATCAACACGCTGCTGGGCATGCGCATCGATCTGAAGACCAGAAAGCCCATCCTGGCCAACACCACGGGCGGCCTGTCCGGCCCTGCGGTGTTCCCGGTGGCGCTGCGCATGGTTTACCAGGTGGCCCGGGCCGTCTCCGTCCCCATCGTGGGCATGGGCGGCATCGCCTCCGCGGAGGACGTGCTGGAGATGATGATGGCGGGAGCGACAGCCGTCGAAGTCGGTGCGGCCAATCTGGTGGACCCCTTCGCCTGCAAAAAGATCATCGAAGAACTGCCGGCAGCGATGGACAAGTACGGAATCAATACCTTACAGGAACTGAAAGGATAGCATATGGGTAAAGATGTGATCGTCGCCTGCGATTTCGCAAGCAAGGCGCAAACACTGGAATTTCTGGATCAGTTTACAGACCGCAAACCCTTCGTAAAGATCGGCATGGAACTGTTCTACGCGGAAGGACCGGATATCGTGCGGGAGATCAAGGCCAGAGGCCACAAGATCTTCCTGGACCTTAAGCTGCACGACATCCCCAATACGGTCAAGAGCGCGATGGCGGTCCTGACCGGCCTGGGCGTGGACATCATCAACGTGCACGCAGCCGGCACCAAGCGCATGATGGAAGCGGCGCTGAAAGGTCTCACCCGGCCGGACGGCACGCGGCCGCTGCTGATCGCGGTCACGCAGCTCACCTCCACGGACCAGCAGGCCATGGAAGAGGACCTGTGGATCGATAAGCCGCTGCCCGAAGTCGTAATGCACTACGCAAAGTGCGCGGAAGACGCCGGATTGGACGGCGTGGTCTGCTCCCCGCTGGAAGCGAAAGCGGTGCATGAGACTTGCGGGGCGCAGTTCCTGACGGTGACCCCGGGCGTGCGCTTCGCCGAAAGCGCAGCGGGCGACCAGAAGCGGATCATGACCCCGCAGCAGGCCAAGATCGAAGGCTGCGACTACATCGTCGTGGGCCGTCCCATCACGAGAGCGGAAGACCCCGTGGCAGCTTATGAGAGATGCTGCAGGGAGTTTATCGGATAAAGGAGAAAGACCATGGAAACATCCAGACAGATCGCAAAGGATCTTTTAAGCATCAAAGCCGTGTTTTTCAGACCCGAAGAGCCCTTCACCTGGGCCTCCGGCATCAAGAGCCCGGTGTACTGCGATAACCGGCTCACCCTGACGGCCCCCGAGGTCCGCACCCATGTGGAGGAAGGCCTGGCAGAGATCATCCGCATCTATTATCCCGAAGCCGAAGTGCTGATGGGAACGTCCACGGCGGGCATCGCCCATGCGGCGATCGTGGGCCACATCATGAACCTTCCCATGGGCTACGTGCGCTCCGGCGCCAAGGACCACGGCCGGCAGAATCAGATCGAGGGACGGCTTGAACCGGGACAAAAAGTCGTGGTCGTGGAGGATCTGATCTCCACCGGCGGCAGCGTGCTGGAGGTCGTGGAAGTGCTGAGGAACGCAGGGGCAGAAGTCCTGGGCGTCGCCTCTATCTTCACCTACGGCATGAAAAAGGGCTTGGACCGCATGGCGGAGGCACATGTGATCAACCATTCCCTGACGGACTTCGACGAGATCGCCAAAGTGGCTGCGGAAGAAGGCTACATCCCCGAAAGCGACATCGAGAGACTTATCGCCTTCCGCAACGACCCTTCGGATGAAAGCTGGATAGGCAAGTAAAGGAGCCCGGATATGAAGAGAAGTGTTATCGATACCGTAGACCTGAGCAAGGAAGAAGTGCAGGGACTGCTGGATACGGCGATGGACATCATCGCTGACCCTGCCAAATACGCCCACGCCTGCGCCGGCAAGAAGCTGGCCACTCTGTTCTTCGAGCCTTCCACCCGCACCCGCATGAGTTTTGAGGCCGCCATGTACGAACTGGGCGGCAGCGTTATCTCCATGACGGATGCCGGCACGTCCTCTGCCACCAAAGGCGAGACTGTGGCCGATACGGTGAAGGTCGTCAGCAACTACGTGGACATCATCGCCCAGCGGCATCCGAAGGCCGGCGCCGCCCTGGTCTCCGCGGTAAACGCGCAGATCCCCGTCATCAATGCCGGTGACGGCGGTCACTGCCATCCCACCCAGACGTTCGCAGACCTGTTGACCATCTGCCGGGAATACGGCCATCTGGATGGACTTACCGTCGGTTTCTGCGGCGATCTGCTGTACGGCCGCACGGTGCACTCCCTGATGAGCGCTATGGCCCGCTACGAGGGCACGAAGTTCGTGCTCATCTCCCCGGACGAGCTGAAGGTGCCCCGCCATCTGATCGATGATGTGGTCACCCCGAACGCCATCCCCTGCGAGGAGACAGCGTCTCTGGAGGATGCGCTGCCCAAGCTGGACGTGCTGTACATGACACGCATCCAGAAGGAGCGCT
>JAGAHX010000048.1 GCA_017626845.1 Bacillota bacterium | reverse complement strand
GCCCGCAAGGCGAGAGAGATCACACGTAAGACTTCGGTCCTCGAGACAACGTCTCTTCCGGGCAAGCTCGCAGACTGCTCCGAGAAGGATCCGGCGCTCAGCGAGATCTTCCTGGTAGAGGGTGACTCCGCGGGCGGATCGGCAAAGCAGGGGCGCGACAGAAAGCGCCAGGCTGTTCTGCCGCTGAGAGGTAAGATCCTGAACGTTGAGAAGGCAAGGCTCGACAGAGTGCTGAGCTCCGATGAGATCAAGAACATGATCACGGCCTTCGGCTGCGGCATCGGCTCCGAATTCAACATCGAAAAACTGCGCTACCACAAGATCATCATCATGACCGATGCCGACGTGGACGGCGCCCATATCCGTACGCTGCTCCTCACCCTGTTCTTCCGCTACATGCCGAAGCTCATCGAAGAGGGCTATGTTTACGCGGCGCAGCCGCCGCTCTTCCGGGTCAAATCCGGCAAGGAGATCTGGTACACCTATTCCGACAAGGAACAGGAAAAGCTGCTGGCGGAGCTGGCGGCCCAGGGTAAGACGAAGCCGGAGATCCAGCGCTACAAAGGTCTGGGCGAAATGGACGCCACCCAGCTGTGGGAGACCACCATGGACTACAACACCCGTACGCTCATCCAGATCACCATCGACGACTTCGCAGCCGCCGACCAGATCTTTACGACGCTGATGGGCGACAAGGTGCCCCCCAGAAGAAAATTCATCGAAGAAAACGCGGAATACGCAAAACTGGACGTATAAGAGAAAGGAGGAGAAAACATGCCGGATCTCACCGAAGACAGAAAGATCTTACAGCACGAGATATACGAAGAAATGAAGACCTCCTACATCGATTACTCCATGAGCGTAATCGTTGCAAGAGCGCTTCCCGATGTGCGGGACGGCCTTAAGCCCGTTCACCGCCGCATTCTGTACGGCCTGGATGCCCTTGGCATCACGCCGGACAAACCCCATAAAAAATCCGCCCGTATCGTGGGCGAAGTCATGGGTAAATACCACCCCCACGGCGACGCTTCCATCTACGACGCCATGGTGCGCCTGGCCCAGCCCTGGAACATGCGCTACCGCCTCGTGGACGGCCACGGCAACTTCGGTTCCATGGACGGCGACGGCGCAGCTGCTTCCCGTTACACCGAAGCCCGCATGGCTCCCTTTGCCCTGGAAATGCTCCGGGACATCGACAAGGACACCGTAGACTTCGTCGACAACTACGACGGCGAAGAGAAAGAACCCGTGGTGCTGCCCGCCCGATTCCCCAATCTGCTGGTCAACGGCGCCAACGGCATCGCGGTCGGCATGGCCACCGCCATCCCGCCCCATAACCTCCGCGAGGTCATCGATGGCACCATCAAGCTCATCGACGATCCCAATGCGGACGTGGAGACCCTCATCAAGATCATCAAGGGACCGGACTTCCCGACGGGCGCTACCATCGTAGGCAAGACCGCCATCAAGGAAGCCTACCGCACCGGCCAGGGCAAGGTAAAGCTCAGAGCGAAGGGCGTCATCGAAGAGGGTGCGAGAGGCATCACCTCCATCATCTTCCACGAGATACCCTATGGGGTCAACAAGGCCGCCATGATCTCCCACATCGCGGAACTCGTGCGCGACAAGAAGCTGGACGGCATCCGGGACATCCGCGACGAGTCCTCCAAGGGCGAAGTGCGGGTCGTCATCGAACTGAAGAAGGACGTCAACCCCAAGGTGATGCTCAACCGGCTGTATAAGCACACGGAGCTGGAGACCAACGTTTCCATCATCATGATCGCTCTGGTCAACGGCCGGCCGCAGCTGCTGAATATCCACGACATCTTAACCGAATACATCAAGCATCAGAAGGAAGTCCTCACCAGACGGACGAAGTTCGACCTGGCGAAGGCCGAAGCGAGAGCCCACATCTTAGAGGGCTACCGCATCGCGCTGGACCATATCGACGAGATCATCAAGACGATCCGCGAAAGCTACGATGACGCCAGAGAACAGCTGATGAAGAAGTTCGGTCTGTCCCAGATCCAGGCCCAGGCCATCCTGGACATGCAGCTGAAGAGACTGCAGGGTCTGGAACGCGACAAGATCGAGGCGGAATATCAGGAACTCTTAAAGAAGATCGCCTACTACAAGAGCCTGCTGGCGGACGAAAAGCTGCTGATGGGCGTGGTCAAGGACGAACTCACCGAGATCAAGAACAAGTGGGGCGACGACAGACGCACCGAGATCATCGCGGACGAAGAGGAAGTGGACGAATCCGAGCTCATCGAAGAGGAGAACGTGGTCATCACCGTTTCCCACCTGGGCTACCTGAAGAGAGTCTCCGAGGATACCTACCGCACGCAGAAGCGCGGCGGCAAGGGCATTACGGGCCTCACCACCAGAGAGAACGACTTCGTGAAACATCTCATTACGACGTCCACCCACGACAATCTGATGTTCTTCACCAGCATGGGCAAGGCGTATAAGATCAAGGCGTACGAGATCCCCGAAGCCAATCGCACGGCCAAGGGCACGCCCGCGGTCAACTTCCTCAACCTGCTGCAGAGAGAGCGCATCCAGGCGGTGCTGCCGGTGAAGGAATTCTCCGAAGACCGCTACCTCATCGCCTGCACGAGACTGGGCAACATCAAGAAGATGCAGCTGTCCGAGTTCGACACGAACCGCAAGGCGGGCCTCATCGCCATCAAGCTGCACGACGGCGACGACCTCATCTCCATCAAGGAGACCAAGGGCGATGCCAACGTCATCATCATCACGAAGAAGGGCAAGTGCATCTCCTTCAGCGAGGACGACGTCCGCGTGATGGGCAGAGCCGCAGGCGGCGTACGTGCCATCCTGCTGGATAAGGACGACGAAGTCGTTTCCATGGAGCTGGCCAGCAAGGGCGAAGAGCTGCTGGTGGTCACCGAAAAGGGCTACGGCAAGCGCACCCCCGTCAAGGAATACAAGGTCCAGGCCAGAGGCGGCAAGGGTCTGCTCACCTACGACAAGGGCAAGTTCGACAAGACCGGCTACCTGGTCGGCGCCATGACGGTGCTGGACGACGACGAGATCTTCCTCATCAACTCCGACGGCATCATCATCCGCATCGAAGCGGGCGACGTGTCGCGCCTCGGCAGAACGACCCAGGGCGTGCGCATCATGAAGGTGGAGGAAGAAGCCGAGATCGTGGCGCTGGCCAAGGCCGTCCGGGAGGACGAAGGTGAAGAAGCGCCGGCGAAGGGCAAGAAAGACGACGGATCCGAACAGATCTCACTGGACATGGGAGGCAAATAATATGAAACGTGTATTTTCGGGGGTTCAGCCCACGGGCAACCTTCATATCGGCAACTATCTCGGGGCTTTAAAGCAGTTCGTGGAACTGCAGGACGACAACGAATGCATCTACTGCGTCGTGGACATGCATTCCATTACGGTGCCCCAGGACCCGGCGGAGCTGAAAAAGCATACGCTGGACATCGCGGCGCTGTACATGGCGGTGGGCATTGACCCGAAGAAATCCATCATCTTTGCCCAGTCCACGGTGCCCGGCCACGCCGAGCTCAACTGGATCCTCACCTGCAATTCCTATACGGGCGAGCTGTCGCGCATGACCCAGTACAAGCAGAAGAGCCACGGCGCGGAATCCGCGCCGACGGGGCTGTTCATGTACCCGGTGCTGATGGCGGCGGACATCCTGCTCTACGACACGGACATCGTGCCCGTCGGAAACGACCAGAAGCAGCACATCGAGCTTACCAGAGATCTGGCTATCCGCATCAACAACAAATACGGCGAGACCTTCGTCGTGCCGGAAGGCAAGTTCATGAAGGCGGGTGCACGCGTTATGGCGCTGGACGATCCCACCGCCAAGATGAGCAAGTCCGCACCCAACGAGATGAGCCGCATCTCCCTGCTGGATGAACCTTCCAAGATCAAGAAGGCCATCATGCGGGCGACGACGGATTCTGAAGGGGTCATCCGCTACGATATCGAGAACAAGCCTGGCGTATCCAACCTGCTGTCCATCTACAGCGCCTTTTCCGGCAAGACAATCGAGCAGCTGGAAAAGGACTACGAAGGCTGCGGCTACGGCCAGCTGAAGAAGGATCTGGTGGAGGTCACCGTGGACGCCCTGGCGCCCATCCGGGAACGCTTTACCGAGATCCGCGGCTCCCAGGAGCTGATCGACGTGCTGAAGGACGGCGCCGAGCGTGCCAACGCCATCGCCGAACCCGTCGTAAAGCGTGCGAAGGAAAGATTCGGATTGGGAATTTAACGCTTGAACTGTTGGGGACGGTTCTCTTTTAGATCAAAATGATCTGCGGAGAACCGTCCCCATTCGTTCAAAAAGGAGAATAATATGAAGATCGAACCGAAAGATGCGCACATCAAGCACATCGTAAACGTAGCATCCGCCATGATGGCGGCAGCCAGAACTGCCCCGAAGGCGAACGGCATGGACAATCTGGAGTGCTTCGCCCTGTCCGGGGAAGAGAAGAATGCCCTGACGGAGAAGATGAGAGAGGTTGCGGCTATCACCCGGGAGGACTTTATCGCAAGGGATGCGGATAACGTGGACGGCGTGCCGATGATCGTTCTGTTTGGAACGAGAAACGCGCCCTACGGCGTAAACTGCGGCTACTGCGGTAAAGAAAGCTGCGCAGCGGCTGTCGAAAGCGATGCCATGTGCTTCTTCGCCGCCCACGACCTGGGCCTCGCGGTGGGTTCCGCGGTCTCCGTCGCAGCGGACATGCGCGTGGACAACCGGGTGATGTATTCTGCCGGCGTCGCGGCAAAGCTGTTAGGCCTGTTCGAAGGCGAGGTTACGGCGGCTGTGGGCGTGCCTTTAAGCGTGAGCGAGAAGAGCCCGTTCTTCGACAGAGGGTAAGAAAGCTCGGGACAAAAACCGTCCCCGGCACAAAAGCAAGACAAAAGCGGCCCGGAATTCCGGACCGCTTGTTTTATAGGCGCTACAGCTTCTTATCCAGGCACACGAGCGGGTTGGTGTAGGCGTTCGCGAACCAGAAGTCGCAGCCGCCGGTCAGGGCGTAGCCCAGCTTCTTGTACAGGGTCTGCGCCGGGATGTTGCCCTCCCAGGTGTCCAGCCGGATGACGGTGCATCCCATCTCCCGGGCCACGGTCTCTGCGCTCAGCAGCATCTCTGTCGCCTTGCCTTCACCGCGTCTGGCGGGGTCAATGCAGAGGGTATGGATGACGAACACCTCGTCGCCCTCCGCCGGGTAGCGCCAGTCCATCTGCGCATATTCCTTCATCTGCTCGTGGTTGAAGATGACGGTGCCGAAGATCCCTTTTTCGTCTTCTCCCACCCAGAGCCAATCGTGGGCCAGGGCGTTTTCCGCGGTGGCGCGCACCGGGTACAGGCCCAGCCGCCAGTTGGACCAGTTCTTGCCGTTCGCTTCGTTCGTCAGATGCGCCTCGTAAATTTCCGCACAGCGGTCGATGTCCGCTGCCGTTGCCTTTCTGAGCATAGGTCTTCTCCTTATCCGATCAACAGTATTTGCGGGTTGAATTTGAATCCAGTATACCATATCGTGTAAAATAGGGAAAAGGAGAAAAGACACATGGCTTTTATCGAATTTCAATTTCCTTCGGCCAACGGGCAGGATACGGTCTGGGGCTGGAAGGTGACCCCGTTAGGCTCCCCGAAGGCCGCTGTCCAGCTCATCCACGGCTACGGCGAACACTCCCGCCGCTATCTGCACATGGCGCTTGCTTTCGCGGAGGCGGGCTTTGCCGTCTATGCAGACGACCACATTGGCCACGGCAAGACGGGGTTTTTGGCGAACCGTCTGGGTGACCCCTGCGCCAAAACATTCGAAGATTACACGACGGACGAGCGCGCCTTGTTCGACCGGATGCAGCAGGAGCTGCCGGATACGCCGAAGTTCGTGCTGGGACAGAGCTGGGGCTCCATGCTGGCCCGGGATATGGTAGTGCAAATAGGCGATGCTCTCTGCGGTTTGCTGCTTACCGGGGTGGTGGCAGACCTGCCTCGGGGCGAACAAATTCTTTCGGAACCGAACTTTTTGGCAGATCTCGCGGATCATCCCCACGGGGCCAACAACGGCTGGTTCGACTCCATCTTCGACGGGATGCTGGACCGCTTCGGCGAAAACGCCGCGGCGGAGGGCAAGTGGATCGCGGTGGACCCGCGCATTCTGGAGAACGATGCCACCGACCCCTTCAGCTGCTATCAGACCTGCATGGAACTCTGCCGGGATTTCCTGCAGCTGCACGTCAAACTGGAGACGATGGAATGGGTCAATGGCCTCCCGGCGACGCTTCCCGTCTACCTGATGGGCGGCAGCGACGATCCCTGCGGCAATTTTGGCGCCGGCATCTACAAGATCGCGGATGCGCTGCAGAGCCGCGGCAATCCGGTGTCGATCCGCATCTGGGAAGGCTGGCGCCACGAGGTGCAGAATGAACCGTCCATCAAATGCCAGGTGGAGGAAGAACTGATCGCGTATATGGAAAACTGTATCAGCCGCAGCGAGCGGAAAGAAGAGGAGACCCTATGAAACGTTTTGTATTAGATCCGTCCTTTTTAGAACTATTTCCCCAGAGCCGCATCGGTGTACTGGTATGCAAAGACATCGATAATCACGTGAAGGAAGAGGAACGGTATGCGCCCTGGCTACGGGAATGCGAAAAACTGAGCACCGTGTATACCGGTAATCCGGAATTCACGGAAAACGAGACGATACGCAACTGGCGCGACGCGTTCTATCGTTTTAAGACGAAAAAGGGCGCCCGCTGCTCCATCGAAGCGCTGTTAAAGCGGGTGAGCAAGGGCGGCGAGATCGGCTGCATCAACCCGCTGGTGGACCTGTACAACGGCATCTCGCTGAAGTACGGCATGCCCGTGGGCGGCGAAGATATCGACAAATTCGAAGGAAATGTACGCCTCACCCTGGCGGAAGGCGGTGAATCGTTTATCACCTATGGATCCGACAAGGACGAGCCTGCGCTGCCCGGCGAGGTGATCTATAAAGACGATGCCGGCGCCATTTGCCGCTGCTGGAACTGGCGGGAATCCGTGCGCACGATGCTGACGGAGGACGTTCGAAATGCCTTTATGATCATCGAGACCGTGCAGGGCGAGTTTCCGGAACGGCTGGAAGGTGCGCTCGACGAACTGGCTGCGAAGATCGAAGCCGAGCTGGGCGGCAGCGTGGAGAAGTTTATCGTCGATAAAAACGATCCGCAGATCGAGATCGGATAAAAAGCGAAACAATAAAACGGGGACGGTTCTTTGTCCCCGTTGATTTTTACTCTGCCAGCATGTGCAGATGCTGCTCGAAATCGCTGCCGGCTCTGGGGTCTGCGCCGCGTTCCGTTGCGGAACGTGCGGCTTCCCGCAGGAAATCGGCGGCCCGCTTCATGGCATCGAAGGGTTCTTTTCCCTGCAGGATGCCGCCCAGCAGCGCTGCCGCGAACAGGTCTCCCGTGCCGGAAAAATAGCCGCCGCAGGGCCGGATCGCGTAGAGTTTCGTCTGCTCTTGGGTCACCAGGAGGTTGCCCAGCAGCTCGCCCTCCGCATCCTGCAGCCGGATGCCGGTAACGGCCACGATCTTGCCGGGTTTGTTCAGGAGCGTCTTTGCCAGACGCACCGCGTGCTCGACCATCTCCTCGTCCTGCGCCAGCTCCGCCCGTTCGATGGTCTCGCCCGCCAGCAGGAACAGTTCGCCCAGATTCGGCGTTATGATGTCCGCCTCCGCCGCCAATTCCGCGATAATGCCGTGCAGTTCCTCGGAATAATTGGCGTAGGTGACCCCTTCATCCCCCATCACCGGATCCACCAGCAAAAGGGTACCGGGCTTGTGGAAGACCTTTACGAAATGCTGCACCTTGCGGGCCTGCACCGGTTCCAGCAGGAATCCGGTGATGATGCCATCAAAGGTCGCGCCCATCTCGGCCCAGTTCTCCGTAAAGGCGTCGATCATGTCCGTGTTGCTCTTATTTTTGTGCTGCGGATAGACGGTCTGCGCCGTGTAGACGCCGGTGGGCAGGGGACAGACCTGGATGCCCATGGCGCCGAGCACGGAAATATCGGCCACCAGAGAGCATTTCCCGAATCCGCAGATATCGTTGATCGCTGCGACTGTTTTCATAATGGTACTCCTACCCTCCTATTAAACCAGAAATCCGCGCACTCCGCTAGAGTGGAAAAGAAATTTCGCCGAACCGGCCGCACGCTTGACAAACTGCGGCGCCAACGATATACTATAATAGTATTTTCTAAAAGGAGAACGAATTTGAAGAATTTCTTCGCAGCAAACTGCACCTGTATGTGTCTGTGTATGGCAAGCCATACGCCTTGTTTCGCTGCGCTTCCGACCTGTTGACTCCATTAGAGGATCCAACCCATTCAATCACCACGGGAAGCCTGCGGGCTTCCCTTTTTCTTTTGCATCGCAACATATTCAGGAGGATAAACAAATGAGAGGACTTTATACAGGCATCGAACAGCTGATCGGCAATACCCCCACCCTGCGGCTGGACCGCATCCGCAAAGCGCTGGATCTGAAGGCGGACATCGTCGCCAAACTGGAGTATCCCAACCCTGCCGGGTCAACGAAGGACCGCATCGCCATGGCCATGATCGAGGAGGCGGAGCGCTCCGGCCGGCTGAAGCCCGGCGGCACCATCGTGGAACCCACCTCCGGCAACACCGGCATCGCGTTGACGGCCCTCGGCGTCGTCCGGGGCTACCGGGTCATCATCGTCATGCCCGAGGATATGTCGGAGGAGCGCAAGAAGCTCATCCGCGCCTACGGCGGCGAGCTGGTACTGACCCCCGCAGAAGGTAGCGTGCCTGCCGCCATCGCCAAGGCGAAGGAACTGGCCCAGACCATCCCCGGCGCCATCGAAGCCGGTCAGTTCGTCAACCCGGCCAATCCCCGGATCCATTACGAGACCACGGGCCGCGAACTGTTCGAAGACACGAACGGCAACATCGACTGGTTCGTAGCGGGCATGGGGACCGGCGGCACCATCACCGGCATCGGCCGCTATTTAAAGGAACACAAGCCCTCCATCCGCATTGCAGCCATGGAGCCGGAAAACGCGGCGATCCTGGCGGGCAACGTCTCCCGTCCCCACGAGATCCAGGGCATCGGTGACGGGCTCATCCCCGACGTGATGGACATCTCCCTGGTGGACGAACTGATGACGGTGAGCGACGAAGATGCTCTGGAATACGCGAAGCTGCTCACCCGCACGGAGGGCATCCTGGCTGGCATCTCCTCCGGCGCCTATTTAAAAGCCGCCGTGGAACTCGCACGGCGGCCGGAAAACGAAGGAAAGACCATCGCGACGCTGTTCGCGGACAGCGGCATGCGGTATTTCTCCACGCGTTTATTCGATTAGCTCCGTTTGCGCCTTTTCCAGGCGATCCGCAGCAGCCGGAGCACGCCGTCGATGAGCATGATGGCGCCGATGGACATGCTGTAGGCGTAGATCGTGGATTCGGGGATGACGAGGAACGCCAGGCCGAACAGGAAGCAGAAAAAGGCTTCCGCACCGTAGAGCACCCGCAGGACCTTGTCGTCCTTTTCCCGGGCGGTCTTCTCGCCGCAGCTGTAGGCGGCGATCAGGAACAGCGTCCCCGTAACGGCGCTTCCCAGGACGAAACTGGCCCCCTCCTTGAAGAAGATGGAGGCGCACATGCCCAAAAGCACGATGCTCATGTAGATGCGGCCGGATTGGCCTTCCCGGTCCCAGCCGGTGTTTTTCAGGCGCCGCACTGTCAGGAAAATGTACAGGGCCGCGATCACGGTGACCAGAAGCGCCGCCGCGATGTCCAATAAATGTTCGGATGCGAAGAAGATCAGGATGCCGCCTACGGCCAGAAGCAGTCCATGAGCCAGGCTGCTGTCCTTCAGCCACTCCAGGAAATTCCGGCGTTCCGGCTTTTCCAGGACCTCATCGAAGGCGTCGCCGACGATCATGCGGGCCGGCAGCGCGGCCAGGGTCTTTTTGGTGCTTCTGCTGGACCGGGAAAGCTTGAGGAGGGCCTTTTCCATGGCCTTCAGATCCAGGTCGTCCAGATTGTCGGTGCCGGCGCCCAAGGCGTCGAACAGCTCCTCGATAAAGGGCTGCCGGTCTTCCTGGTCGATATCCTCCACCCAGCCGTTCATGGCGTCTGCGATCCAATCCGCCTCGGGGTCCGTCTTTTCCGCCAGGGAAAGCGCGCCGCAGTCCACCAGCCAGGAGGCCAGGGAATGCTGGGAGAACCCCTCCCGGTAGCTGTTGACGATGCGGGTGTCGGAGATCTTCGGTTCAAACAGTTTTCCTACGACGTCGAAGCAGGGGATGACCCGCACAGCCTTGCCGTCGATCCTTTGGATGAGCCCCACATCCAGCACCTCGGAGCAAAATCCGGGGCCGTCCAGCAGATAGGCTTTCGTAAGGGAGGCCAGATTCTCATCGCTCAGCGTACAGGCCGCGTACAGCGCCTGGTTGCCGCCTTTGGAGTGGCCGCCGATGTACCAGTCCGGTCCACCGCCCTCCGCGAAGACTTTTTCCGCATAGGTCTGCGCCATCTCCTGGGCTTCGGTCTTGGTGAAGGACAGCATAAAATCTTCCTTCCAGCCGGCCAGCGTGGCGTCGGTGCCGCGGTAGGCGAGGAAGGAGAACCTGCCTTTGTCGTGGAAGGTGACCGCTGCGAACTGCAGGGCGGGCTCCGTCCGCAGGATGTCTTCGTAGTCGCTCATGAGGAGCTGTCCGAACCGTTTCGAACGGGCCGCCGCCTCAAAGATGGCGCCGTTGCCCATATCGCCGCCGGTAATGCGGATCTTCGCTTCGCCCGCTTCGATCATGGGCAGGCAGTCGCAGATCTTCGGCAGCTGTCCTTCGGGACAGGCGTCGAACACCGGCTTCAGGTCGAAATAGGAGACCACGCAGAGAACCAGCGCATCGGCCTCCCGGAAAGGATATTGTTCGAAATCGAAGTTCCCGATCCAACGGATGTATTCGTCGAGTCTAGTCATTTACTTCTGCCGTTTCGCCAGGAAAATATGGGTGAGCCAGGTCATGTTGGCGACGGCGAGGCACCAGCTGGCGATAACGTCCGTGGGCCAGTGCACGCCGACGTAGATGCGGGTGAACCCCATCAGCACGATATAGAACAGACAGAGCCAGGCTGCCGTATAGGCGCCTTTTTTCGTCTTGAAATACCACTCTGCCTGCCGGGGCTTCTTCTGATAGACCGGAAGGCTCTTTCCCTTGTTCGCGTAATAGTACAGGATGAGCGCCGCCAGCATCGCGAACAGCATAAAGCTCGTAATGGAATGGCCGGAAGGGAAGGAGAACCCGTGTTCCTTCACCAGGTGCATCGACCAGTCCGGCCGCTCCCGCTGGAAGATCCGCTTCAGCACGTTGTAGAACAGCTGTGCCGTCAGGACGGACGATGCGACCGGGATGCCGAAGGTCCACCGCAGTTTCGGCAGGATGAGCAAAACGAGGCAGATCGGTACCACGCAGAACCAGTTGCCGGAGTAGGCAAAGGGCACCAGAATGGCGCTGAGCACGCCGTTCCGAAGGCCGAGGATGAACTCCCGGACGGGGGCGTCGAAACCGTAAGCGGTGCCGCTTACGACGGTCCAGGCGATGAGCGCGAACGCCGCGTAAAAGGCCAGGACCAGGATGATTTTTTTCGTGTAGTTCGTTTGATTTTCCATACTTTGTAGTATACCATAATGTATGGACGATTTTTTGAAGAAAGAGGGTTGAAATATGAATAAAAAACCGGTTTTAGTGGTCATGGCCGCCGGAATGGGCAGCCGCTACGGCGGGCTCAAGCAGATGGATCCCATCGGTCCGAACGGCGAGCTCATCATCGATTTTTCCCTGTACGACGCCAGACGGGCGGGCTTTGAAACGGCCGTCTGCATCATCAAGCACACCATCGAGGACGACTTTAAAGCCGTGATGGAGCGGGGCGCTGCAAAGGGCATGGACATCCGCTATGCGTTCCAGGAGCTGGACGACATCCCCGAAGGCCTTGCGATCCCTGAGGAACGGGTCAAGCCCTGGGGCACCAGCCACGCCATTCTTGCCGCCCGGGACATCATCGACGGCCCCTTCGCCGTCATCAACGCCGACGACTATTACGGACCGAAGGCGTTCGCAATCATGTACGATTACCTGAGCAAGGCCCAGGACGGCGACGTCTACGACTACTGCATGGCCGCCTACCGCATCGAAAACACCCTGACGGAGAACGGCTCCGTGGCCAGAGGCGTGTGCCGCGTGGACGAAAACGGCAAGCTGACGGGCATCGATGAACGGCTGAAGATCCAACGCAACGGCGAAAAGATCCAGTTTACCGAGGACGACGGAGCCAGCTGGACCGACGTGGCGGAAGGTACCCCCGTTTCCATGAACCTGTTCGGGTTCACCGAAAGCTTTATGGGCGAACTCAAAGCTCGCCTGAAGCCGGAGCTGGAGCGCATCCTGAAGGAAAATCCCATCAAGGGCGAATATCTGCTGCCCGTCACCGTAAGCCATCTGATCGAAGAGGGCAAGGCCCACGTGGCGGTGCTGGACTGCCCAGAAAAGTGGTACGGCGTTACGTATAAAGAGGACCGCCCGGCCATCGTGGCAGCCATGAAGGCAAAGAAGGACGAGGGGTTATACCCCGAAGATCTTTGGAAATAGCCTGCAAATAAAAAGTCAAGGCTGAAATAAGGTACTTTGAAAACTTTATACAGGTTGAATGAAAGCATAAAAAGAAGGCCGCCAGAGTGCCGGCCAGGCGATTCAGCAAAGGTTTACAATCAGTTTTCAGCTGTCTCT
>JAGAHX010000047.1 GCA_017626845.1 Bacillota bacterium | reverse complement strand
GCTATATTATAGTATAATCAGCGCTGAGCCGCAAGAACAAAAAAGCGCTGAGCAAAGCTCAGCGCTAATTACTTCCCTGTAGGGCCGCAAACCCGAGCACCCCCACGGCACATGAAAGTATCCGCTTAAGGCTGCTTCCTTCCGGACCTGACCTGGTTCACTGTTGTATCTTGCGCTGGGCCCGGCCGGTCTCCGGGCGCGGCTCATGCTCGACTATTATACTGAATCGCGGCGCTTTTGGCAAGCGTTATCCTTGAATGAGCCCCTCCAGAGTCTCAAACAGCAGTTCCGGCTGCACCGGTTTGCTCAGATGGGCGTTCAGTCCGGCCTGCATGCTGCGCTGTACGTCTTCGTCGAAGGCGTTGGCGGTAAGGGCAATGATGGGAATGCTCTTCGCATCTTCCCTGTCCATGGCCCGGATCGTTCTGGTAGCTTCCAGACCGTCCATCTCCGGCATGCGCATGTCCATGAGGATGGCGTCGTAATAGCCAACCGGATGCTGTTCGAACAGTTCCACCGCGATGCGGCCGTTTACGGCGAGTTCCGCGTTCATTTCGCGGGACTGCAGCACCATCATCATGATCTCCGCGTTGATCTCCACATCTTCCGCCAGCAGCACGCGGCGGCCGGCCAGTTCGGCATTCTTTCCGCGGTCCTTCGCAAGGACGTTCTTGCGTTTTAAGGCGGAGCGGAATTCGTCCATCAGCGTGTGCGCAAACAGGGGTTTGGAGATGAAACTGTCCACGCCGGCTTCCAATGCTTCTTCCAGAACGTCATCCCAGCGGTATGCCGTCAGGATGATGATGGCGGACTCGTGTCCGGCGATGGCGCGGATCTGACGCGTCGTTTCCACGCCGTCCATGCCCGGCATCTGCCAATCCACGAGGATGAGGTTGTAGGGGTCTCTTCTCGCCTGGCGCAGCTTTACCATCTCCAGCGCTTCTTCTCCGGAGGAAGCGATCTCAGAGGCGATGCCCACCTTCTCCAGCACCAGTTTGCCGTGCTGGCAGGCGACGGGATCGTCGTCGACGATGAGCACGCTCATGTCCTGCGGATGGATCTCGCCCGGGTCACCTTCCGTACCTTTGCGCACGGAATCCATCAGCGGCACGGTGACGGTAAAGACGGAGCCCTTGCCCTTTTCGCTCGCCACTTCGATGGAGCCGTTCATCATCTCGACGATGCGCTTGGTGATGGCAAGCCCCAGTCCGGAGCTGCCGTAGCGGTTCGTCGTGGAGGAATCCTCCTGGGCGAAGGTATCGAAGATGTGGGGCAGGAAATCCTCGCTCATGCCGATGCCGGTATCGGAGATCTTAAACTGCAGCGTGGAGTGGTTGTCCATCTGCGCGGTGCGCTCCACGGTCAGCTCCACCTTGCCGCCCTCCGGGGTAAACTTCACGGCGTTGCCCAGGATGTTGATGAGTACCTGCCGCAGCTTCATCTGGTCGCCGATGTAGTAATCGTCGACCGGCGTGTTGATATGGCAATGGTATTTCAATCCTCTGTCGTCGCACTGCCCGCTGAACATCGTATTGATGGCTTCCAGCAGTTTCGGGAAGGAGAATTCCTCGTTCTTGAGGGTCATCCGGCCGGATTCGATGCGGGACATGTCCAGAATGTCGTTGATGAGTCCCAGCAGGTGATCCGCGGAATCTCCGATCTTCTCCAGATAGCCCTTCGTCTTTTCCGGCGTATCCGGATCGTTTAAGGCGATGTTGTCCAGACCGATGATGGCGTTCATGGGCGTACGGATCTCGTGGCTCATGTTGGACAGGAACGCCGTCTTGGCCCTGTTCGCCTCCTCCGCTGACGCCAGCGCATCGCTGAGCGCATGCTGCTGCACCATGTTCTTGCGGGTCTCCGCATCGGTGTTGGCGAAACAGGCTCCCACGCGGTTGATGTGATCGTCTTCCTGTTCGCCCGGGCGGTGGACCCTGGCAAAGCGGACGGTCTCGTAGGATTCATGATCGTGGCGGAACACGGTATAGGTGTAGGAGATGACCTGCTGATGCTTTAAACCCTCCCGGATGGCGTCGGGCTGAATGAACTGCAGAAATGCCTCCCGGTATTTTTCGGTGATGTAGCGGTTGGCATAATCCGTAACGGACTTCAGATACTTAAAGCGCTCTCCTACCTTAAAGCCGTCCACGTCGGAGTGAGCCTGGTAACAGATGCCGTCGTCCGTATCCAGTTCGAGGTAATAGACGCTCCAGTAGTCGGCGGACAGCGCCGTGATCAGTTCGTCCTGCTGTTTTCTCTGCGCCTCCTGCGCCAGCAGTTCTTCCTGCAGCGCCAGACGTTGCTCCAGTTCCTGCTGGCGCACCCGGTTCTCCGCATCTGCAGTCTCCTTCTCCAGGGTCAGCTTTGCATTGCTGCGGTTCTGCTGGATGATGTATGCGAAGATGGCGAGAAGCGCGAATATCGTGAGCGCGGACTGCAGCCTGCTGCGGTTGATGATCCCGTCGGAGATGCTGCTGATCTCCTCGCTGATAACGCTCTCGCGGATCAGGTAGGTAAGCATCCAGTCCGTACCTTCTACAGGCACGTAGCTCAGCGTTTCCCGGATCCCATGATAGGTAAAGGAGGCAACGCCCCGCACGCCGCTTTGGAAATCGTTTTCCACCTGGGAGAACGAGTATCCGTTCTCATAATTCGCCTGACTTAAAGCCTCCAGCAGGTTGTCTTCCTCCGCAAGGCCGCCCAGGACAGCATCGCTCAGCGCATAGCCGTCCGTCGTGTAGATATTGCTGAACGTTGCGCCGCTTTCCTGGGCCTGCATGGAAACGCCTGCCAGCATCTCTTCCATGCTGAGTTCCGCAAAGCAGACCGTCAGATCCGCGCCGCCATAGGCGATGTGACCCGCAGGAACTGCGATGATAACTTTTTTCTCCGAACTATGCAGGTCGCGGATGGAGATCTCCGGTTCCGTAAGAGAGCGGTAATCGAACGGATACTCCTCCATCTCCTCCAGAATGCCGGTCGAGGTATAGACCTTCCCTCCGGAATCCACGAACACAAAGCGTTCCAGGGAAAACAGGCGTTTCATCTTGGCCTGATATGCCTGCCGGTGCGCTTCGTCGCTCAGGTCTTCCGGGGTGATCAGATCCAGAGCCGTCTGGATGTCTTCGATCCGGGCTATCAGATTATTCGCAACGACCTGCTCCCGGCGGCCCACCAGCTCATCCAGATACATCAAGCTGACGGTCCTTACCGCGTTGTCCGTATCTTCCCTGGCGGTACGGCCCATCCAGACCGTGCTCAGCACGAGGATGAGCATCAGGATAAGGGTGCCGAGGACCGCGACCGACCTTATGCTTTTCGGTTTTTCGTTCATGACAGTTTCCTCCTGCCTAACAGCGGGCAGTTTTATTTCGTCATCTCCAGGAACGCATCCTCATCCAGGATGGGGATGCCCAGTTCCTGCGCTTTCGTCAGTTTGCTGCCGGCAGCTTCGCCCGCCAGCACGTATGTCGTCTTCTTGGAAACGCTTCCCGCCGCCTTGCCGCCGAAGGATTCGACGATGGCCTGGGCCTCGTCACGCTTCAGCGTGGGCAGCGTGCCGGTGAGGACAAAGGTCATGCCGGCGAACCGGTCGTCTTTGCGCTTGGAAGCGGCTTTCGACGTCATGTTGACCCCGGCAGCCGCCAGTTTCTCTACGGCCGCGCGGTTCTTCGGATCCGCAAAGAATGCCGTAATGTCCGCCGCCGTAATACCGCCGAAGTCCGGCAGCGCCGCCAGCGTCTCAGCGGATGCGTCCATCACTGCCTGCATGTCCGGGAAATTGGCCGCCAGGGTCTTGGCTCCCTGTTTGCCCACGCCCCGGATGCCCAGTCCTGTGATGAGCCGGTCGATGTCGTTATCCTTGGAGCCCTCGATCGCCTTCAGCAGGTTATCCACGGACTTTTCCTTGCCCACAATGCCCTCCTCGATGAGGCGGTCTCGGTGGTCTTTCAGCGTGTAGATGTCCGCGTAATCCCGGATATATCCTTCCGAGATGAGGGCGGTCACCGCCGCGGGGCCGAAACCGTCCACGTTCATGGCGTCCTTGCTGACGAAGTATTCCAGCTTGCGGCTGTCCTTTGCCGGACAGGCGACGCCAGTGCAGTACAGATGCACGCCGTCTCCGCCTTCTTCCCTTGCGACCGGCGCGCCGCACACCGGACAGAACGCCGGCATCTTATACGGAACGGTACCTTCGGGACGCTTCTCTTTGACCACCTCCAGCACCTCCGGGATGATGTCTCCCGCTTTCTGGATGATGATCGTATCGCCGATGCGCACGTCCTTCTCGTCGATATAATCCTGATTGTTGAGAGTGGCGCGGGAAACGGTGGTCTCCGCCACGCGGACGGGCTTTAAGAGGGCTAACGGGGTCATCCGGCCGGTGCGGCCCACCTGCACCAGGATATCCTCCACCACGGTCTCTTTTCGCTCGGGCGGGTACTTATAGGCGACGGCCCAGCGGGGCACCTTGCTGGTGAAGCCCAGCGCCTGCCTCTGCGCCAGATCGTCCACCTTTACGACCGCGCCGTCGATGCCATAATTCAGCTCCCAGCGCGTGTTGCCGATATCCTCGATCGCAGCCCAGACCTCGTCCGCCGTCTCTGCTTCCGAAAGCTGCGGGCTGATGGAAAACCCCTGGCTTTGCAGCCACAGCAGGCTCTCCTTGTGACCCGTAAAGGTCTTGCCTTCCGCAATTTCCAGATTGAAGACGAAGATGTCCAGCTGCCGCTCCGCGACCACTGCCGGATCCAGCTGACGCAGCGTGCCCGCCGCGCTGTTTCTGCGGTTCTGGTAGGTCTTGCCGCCCCGCTCCGCTTCCCTTGCGTTCATGGCTTCGAAGCTCTCCGTGGACATATAGACTTCGCCCCGGACTTCCAGATAAGGCAGCTTCTCCGGCACTTCTTTGGGGATCGTGCGGATGGCCAGTGCGTTTTCGTACACGCTCTCGCCTATGGCGCCGTCGCCTCTCGTAATGGCGTCTTCCAGCCGGCCGTTCCGGTAGCGCAGCACCAGCGTAAGGCCGTCGATCTTCTTCTCCACGATAAAACGGGCGCTCGGCATCTCTTTTTTGACCCGCTCCACAAACGCATACACGTCCTCCTTGGAGAACACGTCCTGCAGGGAGATGACCGGCACGTCGTGCTGCACTTTCTTCAGGTCGCGCCGGGCGGTGCCGCCCACCCGCTGGGTGAGGCTGTCCTTGTGCATCCATTCGGGATGTTCCGCTTCCAGGCGCCGCAGTTCCAGACTCAACTGGTCGTATTCGTAGTCGGAGATCTCCGGCTCATCCTGGTTGTAATAGCGCTCGTTGTGATACGCCAGGAGCTTGTACAGCTCCTCCATCCGTTGTTTCGGATCCATTCTCTTCTCCTATATCTTTTTGAGCGGGGCCAGATCCTTGGCCAGTTTCTTCGTGCCCGCCGCAAGGAAGATGACGGTGAGCACGTTGCCCTTGCATTCGATGACGGTGCCTTTGCCGAACTTGGGGTGTTCCACCGTGTCGCCGGGCCGCACGTCGACGCCGGCCAGCGTCTCCTTTTTCGCGCCCATGGCGGTCTGCCTTACGGCGTTGGCCTGGGCGATGGGAGAGACGTAAGGGCCGGCCGCATAGGGAGCCTTCGTATCGTAGCGGTCGAACGCCACGCCTTGTCCCCTCTTTTCGTACAGCGCGTCGCCCTTCATGTATTTCTTGTCGATCTCCTTCAGGAAGGGAGATTCGGCGGTAAAGTCGGTCTTGCCGTAGAGCATGCGCATCTCGGCGCTGCTCATGAAGAGGCGCTTCTTTGCCCGGGTCATGCCCACGTAGCACAGTCTGCGCTCCTCCTCCAGTCCTTCGCCCCGGTCCAGGGTGCGGTAGCTGGGGAAGATGCCCAGTTCCATGCCGGGCATAAAGACCACGGGGAATTCCAGGCCCTTGGCGGAGTGGAGGGTCATGAGAGTGACGGCGTCCGCCTCGGCGTTGTGGTTGTCCACATCGGACAACAGCGCCAGGCCTTCCATGAATTTCTCCAGCGTAAGGTCTTCCTGGGCGTCGTCCGCCTCCTTCTGCTTTTCAGAGATGACGGACTTGAATTCCAGCAGGTTTTCGATGCGGGCATCCGCTTCGACGGTATTCGCGTCCTGCAGCGCCTGCAGGTAGCCGGAGCGGGCCAGCACCGTGTCGTAGATCTCCTCCACGCGCATGCGCTCCTGCTCCAGAGCCAGAGACGAAAGCATCTCCGTAAAGGCTTTTACAGCCCCTTCGCTCTTGGCGGAGAGACTACCCTGCACTTCCGGGTCGGACAGGGTCTGCAGCAGGCTGCGACCGGTGGCTGCCGCCATGGCACGCAGTTTTTCCTCGGTCTTGGCGCCGATGCCCCGCTTGGGCTCGTTGAGCACGCGCAGCAGCGCCACGTCGTCCAGGGGATTGAGGATGAGCCGCATGTACGCCAGCATGTCCTTGATCTCTTTGCGGTCGTAATAACGCAGACCCGACAGGACCTGGTAAGGGATGCCTTTGCCGGACAGGCTGTCCTCGAAGCGCCGGGATTGCACGTTGGTGCGGTACAGGATGGCGAAATCCGAGTATTTCAGGTCCGGATCGTTGCGCATAAGGGTGCGGATCTTCTCGCAGGTCCAGCGAGCCTCCTCCCGGTCGTCGGAAGCGCGGTAATATTCGATCTTCTCGCCGGCAGGCGCCTGGGTCCACAGCTTCTTGGCCTTGCGGCCCCGGTTGCGGGAAATGACGCTGTGCGCGGCTTCGATGATGTTGGACGTGGAGCGGTAGTTCTGCTCCAGCTTGATGACTTTTGCCCCCGGGAAATCCTTTTCGAACTCCAGGATGTTGCGGATGTCCGCGCCGCGCCACTGGTAGATGCACTGGTCATCGTCGCCCACCACACACAGGTTGCGGTGCTTCTGCGACAGCAGATAGACCAGGCGGTACTGCAGCATGTTGGTGTCCTGGTATTCGTCCACCATGACGTATTTAAACTTCTGCTGATACTTCAGCAGCGTTTCTTCATCCCGTTCGAACAGCCTTACCGTATTGAGGATCAGGTCGTCGAAGTCCATGGCGTTGTTCTTGTGCAGCGCCTTTTCGTAGCGGTCGTACAGCGTGCAGATCGGCTGATATTTATCGATATTGCCGTATTTGCGGGTGTATTCCGCGCTGGAGATGTTCTTCTCCTTTGCGTCGGAGATCTCGGACAGTACGTAGGCCGGCGCGTACTGCTTCTCGTCATACTGCAGCTCCTTGACGATGCTCTTCATCAGGGCCTTCTGGTCCACGGGATCGTATACCACGAAATTGCGTTCGTAGCCGATCTTGTCCGCGTCCATGCGCAGGATGCGAAGGCAGGCCGAGTGGAACGTCTGGATCCACATGCCAGGGGCGGGCCCTACCAGGGCTTCCACCCGGTCGCGCATCTCCGTCGCGGCCTTGTTGGTGAAGGTCACCGCCAGGATGGAATAGGGGCTGACCCCTTTATCCTCGATCATGTAGGCGATGCGGTGGGTCATGGTGCCGGTCTTGCCGGAACCGGCGCCAGCTAAAATCAGCAGCGGGCCCTCCAGGGTCGTGGCAGCCTCGAGCTGCTGCGGGTTGAGTTTCTTTAAATATTCCGGCATGCTGCGCTCCTATACGATGACGCTGCCGCCGATAAACTCGCGCAGGATGGAATTGTTCGGAATGAATCTCGTGTCGTCGATAACGTCCACGTGGGACAGCAGTCTGGCCAGACGCTGGGCTTCGGTGTAGTATTCGTCATCTTCGGGAATGTTCACCAGCATGGGCAGCGCATCTTTTTTGAGCGCCGCCAGCTCGTAAACGAAGGCGGAGTTGAAGATGGCATCCGCCTCGTCGCTGTAGGGGAAGATGTTCTGGGCTTCTCCCACTCTCACCTTGGGCCAGGCTTCGATGGTCTGGCGGGCGTCCCAGCCCCGCTTCTTGGCGTCGCGCACGATGCGGCGGAGCTTGCGCATGTCCGTCAGAGGAATGCGGGTGTAGTCGTCGATGCGGATCTGGGTGAGCGGGCTGATGTAGATCTTGAACTTGTCCGTCTTGGGGATCGCCGGCGTTAAGGCTTCGTTTAAGCCATGGATGCCTTCGATGACCATGGGCTGGCGGGGTCCCAGTTTCAGCTTGCGCTCGCCGAAGATCTTCTTTCCCTGGTTGAAATCAAAGCGCGGCAGATCCACTTCGCCGCCGGCCAGCAGGGTCTTCAGCTGTTCGTTAAAGAGCTCCACGTCGATGGAGTCCAGATTCTCGAAATTCTGGGAACCGTCCGGTCCGACGGGGACCAGATCCCGGTCCAGATAATAGTCGTCCGTGCCCATGTAGACGGGTCTCTCCCCGTTGACCCAGAGCTGGGTGCACAGTCTGTGGGCGAAGGTGGTCTTGCCGGAGGAAGACGGTCCTGCGATCAGGACGATGCGCTTGCCGCTCTTGACGATCTCGTCGGCGATGTGCGCGATCTTCTTCTCCTGCAGCGCTTCGGATACCTGGATAACGTCGTTGATCTGCCCTTCCGCAATGGCGCGGTTGAGGTCGGCGCAGGTGAGGATGTTGAGCTTCTCCGCCCACTTGCGCTGCACCTGGAAAGCTTTGTACAGATTTTTATTGTCCACAGCAGGCGCCAGTCCGCCGGGATGCGTGTCTTCGGGGATGCGGATGACGAGACCGCTGCGGCACTTGCGCAGGTCAAAGTTCTGCAGATAGCCTGCGTGGGGCACCACCATGTCCAGGCCGTGCTCGATCATGGAGAAGGGAACCTTGTCCTTCACCATCTGCTTCATCACCCACTCGGTCTTTTCTACGGCCAGCACGCCGAAGCCCCGTTCCCGCTTGATGTCCATAAAGATGCCCCGGTTGAGGGAGTTGCCGATGGTCACCTTGGCGTCGGGGAACGCCTTTGCGATGGCGCTGCGGAACAGGTCGATGATGCTGCGCTGGAAGATCTCCTTGGCACAGTTGTCGCGGATGTCCAGCAGCACCACTTCGTCCCCATCTCCGGGGACCTCCGTCAACGTTTTTACCTTATTGTTGATCCTGGCCGCGTAGACGGGATACTCGGTCTGAATATCGTTCTCCAGGATGATCTCCTCGATGGTGGATCCGGCTTCGATGCGGATCTCTTCTTCATGCGCGCCGGGCTGCTTTTTCAGTCGGATCGTGATGTTTTCCATCTGTTTTCTCCTTTTTCGTTATTTATAAAAGGGCCTGCCCACCGGATTTCCGGGAGCAGGTCCACGTTTTCTGCCATCTTATATTATACCCCATCCAGCGCTTCCTGCACATCCCCCACTTGGTACAGAGAGCCGAAGATGCAGAGAACGTCGTCTTCCGCCAGGCCTTGCCTTGCAAGGGCGAAGCCGCTCTTTACGTCTCCCCCGGGCGCTGCCGGCAGGCCCGTCTCTTCTTCGATGACCCGGGCCAGCTCTTCGCAGGGAAGGCTGCGGGAGGAATCCGGGGTGACCGTCACAAACTCTTTGGCAAAGGGAGCGATGGTGCGTATCATCTGCCGGTAATCCTTATCGGCCATGACGCCCATCAGGAAGGTGATCTTTTTATCCGGCAGGTAGGTCGCAAGGCATTCCGCCAGCTGCTGTGCGCCGTCGGGATTGTGGGCGCCGTCGATGATCATCAGAGGATCTCTGCCCAGGATCTCGAAGCGGCCTGCCCAGCGGGTCTTCTTCAGGCCTTCCCGCAGAGCGTCTTCGGAGATGTGCCAGCCGCTCTGCTGCAGCACGTCCACCGTATCCAGAACCCCCATCACGTTCGCGAGCTGGTAGTTCGCGATAAGGGGGATCTGCAGATCTTTGCGGCTGCGATAGTCGAAGAGCTGTCCGTCCAGGGTCTGAGCTTTCACGGTAAGCAGGTCCGGTTCGGTGACCGTAAGCGGACTGTCCAGCTCTTCGCAGGTCTTCCGGAAAACGTTCAGCGCTTCTCCGCTCTGCTTTTGGGCCACCGCAGGGCAGCCCTGTTTGACGATGCCGGCCTTCTCTTCTGCGATCTTTGCGATGGTATCGCCGAGGATCTCCGTATGGTCCAGATCGATGTGGCACAGCACGCTGCAGGCGGGGCGTTCGATGACGTTCGTCGCATCCAAACGGCCGCCCATGCCCACTTCCAGGACAACAACGTCGCAGCCGGCCCGTTCGAAGCAGACCATGGCCAGCGCGGTAATGCGCTCGAAGACCGTGGGCCGGTCGTCCATCTGCGCCACGCATTGCTCCAAGATCTCCGCAGCCCGGCACATCTCTTCGTCGGAGACGTCTTCTCCGTCGATGCGGATGCGCTCGTTATAGCGTCTCAGATGGGGCGAAGTGTAGAGCCCGGTCCTATATCCCGCCTCCTGCAGCACGGACGCCAGCATAGCAGCCGTAGAGCCTTTGCCGTTGGTGCCTGCCACATGGATAAACTGCATCTTGTTCTGGGGGTCACCCGCCCGATGCAGCAGTTCCTTGACCCGGGACAGCCCCAAACGGCTGCCCATCCAGTTGGATATTTCTAAGAATTCGATCGCTTGCTGATAATTCATGGGTCACCTTTCCATGGCGGGCAGCGACGGCTTGACCCGCTGCAGGACCTTTGCCAGCACGAGGATGCCCGCCGTCTGTACGACGGTCAGGATAAGGCTCTGGACGACGCGGGTCGCCAGCAGCACCTTAAATTCCGAGCCGTAGAGCACGGAGATGAAGTACGTGTTGCACAGAAGTCCCAGGATAAATTGGTTGATGAGGACCGCGCAAAGGACGCGGCCGAACGTCTGCTCTTTGTGGAAGAGCAGACCAAAGACGAGCCCGGTGAGTGCGGCAGTCGCCGTGAAACCGGGGAAATAGGCTCCGATGGGGAAGAGCGTGGCACCCAGGAAGTCCGCGAGACCGCCGCAGACGGCGGCTTCGGCCGGGCCCAGCAGGATGGCTGCCGCAGCCACGGGGATAAACGCGAACCCGATCTTCATGTTCCAGGTGCTGATGGAGACGAAACGGCTGAGAACGACCTCCATGGCGACAAGCACGCCGAGGACGACCAGCTTCTGAACACTGATGCCTTTCTTCATAATGCAAAACTCCTTTCTCGTCGCCGTGAAAGGAGTTTGTAGACATCCTTTTTCGGCAGCGGACGCGGGGCAGCACCGCGGCAAGCCTTCGTTCCAGGGCGACATCCCATCCCTTGGACACTTAACGCGCTGCTCCTACTCTGACCAGAAAGTATTCTTTTATCAGATTGATTGTACCCTAACGCACCACCATTCTCAACGGGTTTCGTCGAAAAATCTTTGCCGGAAAATGACTAATTTTTGATGGATCCCATCAATTCTTCTGATCCTAGAAAGGGATCTCGCCGTTCGGACCCGGATCCTGGTTTATGTTTTCCGCTTCCGTCTTCGGCGCCACACGGACAGCGGCGGCCGGCTCGGCCTTCGGCGGCACCGGTTCCATGTTTCTTTCGGTGAGCCATTTGCAGATCTCGATCGCCTCCGCCTTGGTAAAGGAGATGCCCTTCGTCATCTTCTCGTGAAGAGGGTCCCATTCCCGGATGTCGAACTTCGGAGCGCTGCCGTTCCAGGAGATCACGTTGAGTTCCCTGGTCCATCCGTTGTTGCTCTTGCGGAGCACGCCGATCCGTTCGCGGATATCGAAGAGAAAATCTTCGTTATCGCTGCGGTAACCCGCCCTGCTCTCGTTGACGTTTGCAGGAGCTGCCTCCATTGCTTTTGCATATTCGTTTGTCATCTTCTTGTCCTTTCTGCGTCCCGCTGCGCAAGGAGTAAGAGAAGTATATCGCATATGTTAATATATGTCAACTTTAACTTTTATTATTTTACAGATTTCAGTCAAATCAAAAGGAGGGCAGATCGCTCTGCTCTCCTTCGTAGACTTGTTTCGGGTCATCCCCTATACCGAATAATTATGCGCCTTCTGCAGCACCATTTCCTTTACCTTGATGAGGCGGACCTTCGTGGAGTTCTCGTTCTCCTCCAGTTTCATGGTGATGTAGTGGATGTTCGTCTCCAGGTCGGGGATCGTGGAGTATTCCAGGGCGTTGACGCGGCGGCGGGTGCTCTCGATCTCCTCCGCCATCAACTGCATGGTCTTTTCGACCTCCGCCAGCTGCAGCATGTCCTCGAAGACTGCGGAGAGCTTGCCGAGGGCGTCGTCCAGGTCGCCGGACGTCTGCGCGAAAGCATAGGGAACGATGTCCTCCCCGCCGCCGGAAGTCGCAAAGCTGTACTGGGGCACGTTGACACTCATGACGTTCTTATACGTCAGGTCCAGGTCCACGGTGCGCCGGGGGTACAGCAGCGCCTGCTCCAACATCTGGGGCGACATGACGGCGCTGGCCGCAGACAGGCTGGCGAACGCTTCCGTAAGCCCATCCTCCACTTTTTTGCGCAGTTCCTTATTCTGTTTTACGATGTCCATGAACTGGCGCATCAGCTCGTCGCGCTTATCCTTCAGCAGCTTGTGGCCGCGCCTGGCGGTGGTCAGGCGGCCTTTGAGCTGATTCAGCACCATTCTGGTCGGTGTATAGTTGGCCACAGCGGACCTCCTTATTGGACGGGAAGATACTTGTCGATGAGCTCTTCCTTGATCCTCTTCAGCTCCGTTCTGGGCAGGATCTTTAAAAGATCCCAGCCGAGATCCAGGGTCTCCTGGATGGAGCGGTTCGTATCGTTGCCCTGATTGACGTACTGTTTTTCGAACTGTTCGGCGAACTTGGCGTAGAGCTTATCCGTGTCGGTGAGCGCTGCTTCGCCTAGGATCGTCATGAGTTCCTTGGCATCCTTGCCGCGGGCGTATGCCGCGAACAGCTGATTCATGGTGCCTGCGTGGTCCTCTCTGGTCTTGCCTTCACCGATACCTTTGTCCTTCAGACGGGAAAGGGACGGCAGCACGTCCACGGGAGGAACGAGGCCCTTGCGGTACAGTTCGCGCGACAGGATGATCTGGCCCTCGGTGATGTAGCCCGTAAGGTCGGGGATGGGATGGGTCTTGTCGTCTTCGGGCATCGTGAGGATGGGAATGAGAGTGATGGAGCCCTTCTTGTCCAGTCTTCTGCCCGCTCTTTCGTACAGCGTGGCAAGGTCCGTGTACAGGTAGCCCGGATAGCCGCGGCGGCCCGGGACCTCCTTCTTCGCTGCGGAGACTTCGCGGAGCGCTTCCGCGTAGTTCGTGATGTCGGTCATGATGACCAGCACGTGCATGTCCTTTTCGAACGCCAGGTATTCCGCTGCAGTCAGGGCCATACGGGGCGTGGAGATGCGTTCTACCGCCGGGTCGTTCGCCAGGTTGGAGAAGACCACGGTACGGTCGATGGCGCCGGTCCTGCGGAAGTCCCGAATAAAGAATTCGGATTCCTCGAACGTGATACCGATGGCTGCGAAGACTACGGCGAAGTTCTCGCCGTCACCCAGCACCCTCGCCTGCCGCGCGATCTGCGCCGCCAACTCTTTGTGGGGCAGACCGGAGCCGGAGAAGATGGGCAGCTTCTGGCCTCTTACCAGGGTGTTCAGGCCGTCGATGGTGGAAACGCCGGTCTGGATGAATTCCGCCGGATAAGCCCGTGCTGCGGGGTTCATGGCCAGGCCGTTGATGTCCTTCATCTCGTCGGGCAGAATGTCGGGGCCGCCGTCGATGGGCTTGCCCATGCCGTTGAAGACGCGGCCCAGCATGTCGCCGGACACGGCCAGTTCCAGGGGGTGACCCAGGAAGCGGACCTTGCTCTGGGCCAGGTTGATGCCTCTGGCGTCGTCGAACAGCTGGACGACCGCGGTGTCGCCGTTGACCTCCAGCACCTTGCCGTGGCGGATTGAACCGTCGGGCAGCTCGATCTGGGCCAGTTCGTCGTAGGTGACCCCTTCGACTTCCTTGACGACCATCAGCGGGCTGACGACTTCTCTTATGGTTTTATATTCCCGGATCATAGTTCTTCACCTCCCGCTGCGATGGCCTTTGCGATCTCATCGTTCATCTGGGCGTCTATCTTCTGGTATGCCTCTTCGTATTCCTCAGCGGAAACGTACTTGGCGCGGCCGATCTGCTCTCTGGCAGGCAGGCTGAACAGCGCGTTCATGTCTGCGCCTTTGGCCAGGGCGTCGCGGCCCAGATCGTCGTATTTCAGGATGATCGCCAGCAGCATGGCCTGGCGCTTGAGTTCGGAATAGCTGTCCACGTCCATAAAGGCGTTCTGCTGCAGGAAGTCTTCGCGGATCATCTTCGCGGTCTCCAGGGTCAGCTGATCCTGGGCGCCCAGACTGTCGCGGCCCACCAGGCGCACGATCTCGTTTAAGCTGGCTTCCTCCTGCAGGATGCTCATGGCGCGTTCCCGGTTCTTTACGAAGGACTTGCCCATGTTCTCGTCGTACCAGGGAAGCAGGTTGCCCGTGTACAGCGAATAGCTCGTAAGCCAGTTAATGGCCGGGAAGTGGCGGGCATAGGCCAGGGAGCTGTCCAGAGACCAGAACACCTTGACGATACGCATGGTGCCTTGGGAAACGGGTTCGGACAGGTCGCCGCCCGGAGGCGATACCGCACCGATGGCGGTGATGCTGCCGCGTCTCTCCTCGCTGCCGATGGTCTGCACGACGCCGGCTCTTTCGTAGAACTGGGCGATGCGGGACGTCAGGTAGGCCGGGTAGCCTTCTTCGCCGGGCATTTCCTCCAGACGGCCGGACATTTCGCGGAGCGCTTCCGCCCAGCGGCTGGTGGAGTCGGCGATAACGGCCACGTCGTAGCCCATGTCGCGGAAGTATTCCGCGATCGTGATGCCGGTGTAGATGGAAGCCTCCCGGGCTGCCACCGGCATGTCGGAGGTGTTGGCGATCAGCACGGTACGCTTCATCAGAGGCTCGCCGTTATGCGGGTCGATAAGTTCGGGGAACTCGTTGAGCACGTCCGTCATCTCGTTGCCGCGCTCGCCGCAGCCGATATAGATGACGATGTCCACGTCGGACCACTTGGCCAGCTGGTGCTGAACGACCGTCTTGCCGGAACCGAACGGGCCGGGGACTGCCGCCGTGCCGCCCTTTGCCAGGGGGAACAGCGTGTCGATAATGCGCTGACCCGTGGAAAGGGGGATCTCCGGCACGAATTTCTTAACATAAGGACGGGCCACGCGCACCGGCCATTTCTGGGCCATGGTGAGCTCGCGGATGGTGCCGTCCTCCTTCTCGATCTTGGCGATCACCTCGTCCACGTTGAACATGCCGCCCCGGATCTCTTTCAGGGTGCCGTCCGCACCCACGGGGACCATGATGCGGTGTTCGATGGCGCTGGTCTCCTGGACAGTCCCCAGGAAATCGCCGGCCTTTAAGACGTCCCCTTCCTTGGCGGTGGGAACGAACTCCCAGGTCTTTTCCCGGGAGAGGGCCGGTACGGAGATGCCTCTGGCAATGGTATCGCCGGAAAGTTTACGGATCTCCGTCAGAGGACGCTGGATGCCGTCGTAGATGCCTTCCAGCATGCCCGGTCCCAGTTCCACGGACAGGGGGTATCCCGTCGTTTCCACGACGGCGCCCGGTCCTAACCCAGAGGTCTCTTCGTAGACCTGGATGGAGGCGCTGTCTCCGGTCATGTTCAGGATCTCGCCGACCAGATGCTGTTCGCCGACCCGTACTACGTCCGCCACGTTGGCATCGGACAGGCCGTCTGCCACCACCAGCGGACCGGATACTTTGATTACTTTTCCGCTCATACTTACTCTCCTGTGATATCGGAACCCACGGCTTTTTCCACGGCGTCCTTCAGGGCCTGTCTGCCCAGGCCCAGGCTCCCCTCCCGTCCAGGGATGAGGATGATCGCCAGCTGGGGATCGCTTCTGAATTTATTGATAGCAGACTGCAGGCCTTGCGCCCAGGTCTCCTCGATATATACGATGGCGTAAGGGACTTCGCCCTGAAACACCTGTTTGAATGCGGCGGACGCCTCCTCTGCCGAGTTCACAGGGAACGTATCCAGGCCCAGGGCCTTAAACCCGATGACGGTGTCGCTGCCGCCGATGACTGCTATTCTATACATTTACGTCACGCAGCCTTTCCTTGATCGCCTCCGTGGAGATGCCGCAGATCTTGCCCGACAGCACCATGCGCAGATCCATGATCTCCGTATCCAGCGACGCCAGATAAGAGACCACCGCGTCCGCACCGAAGGGCACGTAGCGGGTATCCGCCAGGCATGCGGTAAGCGCGTTGTCGCAGGCCAGTTCGAAGGGCGTGATCTTCCATCCGCCCATGGCTTCTCCCGCAAATTTCGAGGCGCTTTCCAGCGCTGTCCCCGCATACAGATCCGTTACGTCCGTATCCGGCCAGCGGGACAGAAGCACGTCCGGATCGATGCTGCCGCCTTCGGTGAGCGCAAACTTCAGAAAATCCGCGCTCTTTCCCATGCGGACGGACCGCACGTAGGCATTCAGGTTGGCGCAGTCGATCAGCAGGCGGATATAGTCTTCCGACGTGCCGCCCAGCTGCTTTGCGCATTCCCGCATCTCCTTAAAATAGGCCAGATCCAGACCGAAATCCGAAAGCTGGGGATTCTGGGTCTTCGCCAGCGTATCCGCCGCTTCCGTCATGGCGTCCTTCAGGATGCCGGAGGCCGTCTCCGATGCGAACAGTTCCCGGATCTCCCCGATGCTCAGGCGGCCCTCGGAAGAGAGCATCCCGTCCACCGGATGACCCTGAGATGCGTTCTTTACCAGGATCTTGGCGTTATGATAGTCGTATTTCAGGCGGAACAGATCCAGCAGCGCGCTCTGGGGCAGGATGCCGGCCAGATCCTCGTAGACGGCTGTGCGGATGCGTGCCAGCGACGCGTCCACCGTCTGAGGCGTGCTCAGATCCAGATCCGTGTAGCCGTAATCTTCCGCGATCTTCGCCGCCGCCTGGGCGTTCTCCGCCTCCGCCATGCGGGCAAAGGCGTCCGCGCCGATCATGTGCGCTTCTTTTCCCCGCAGCATGGCGGAGATGCAGAGGTAATCGTTATCCCTGATCTTGGACAAACCGTACCTCCTCTCTTATCCGAACAGCAGCGCCGCGACCTGGGGAACGAGGGCGTCTTTCTGCGTGTCGATCAGCGTGCCGATGCTGCAGTTCGTTTCGACGCTGCCGGAGCGGAGCTTGCAGCCGCCGTCGATGCCGGCTGGTTCTGCGCACAGCGTAAGCTGCGCCGTCTTTCCGCTCTCCGCCAGGGCCTTGTTTACGTCGTCGCAAAGCGCCTGACCGAAACGGGCCAGGTCCTTCGCGTTCAGTGCCAGCTGTTCTTTTCCGGAAACGCTGGCCCGGCAGGCCAGTTTTACCAGAAACGCGCGGTATTTTTCTTCATCCATGTTCAGCAGTTCCTGCTGCGCCGCTTCGAACGCTTTCTGCATCAGGGCCTGCTTTTCCTCCAGCAGTGCGCTGCGGGCCCGCATGTCGGCTTCGCCCTTCATGCGCTTGATGACCTCGCCTGCTTCCTTTTCCGCTGCTTCCAGGATGGATGCGGCCGCGTCTTTGGCCTGTTTCTCGTATTGGGCATCGATCACGGCGCAGTTTTCGTCCGCGACCTTTTTAATGCCCGCCGCCTCGGTCTGCGCGTCCCGCAGGATGCGCTCGGCGATCCGTTCTACTCCGTTGATAGCCATTTCGCTTGCCTTTCGTCCTACGGATCTTTCTTACAGCGCTCTCATCAGCAGGATGACGGAAGCCAGCAGGGAAAGGATGGCGTAGAATTCAACGATGCCGCACATGATGGTGCCCTTGAACCAGTCATTGGGCTTCTTCGCCACGATGTTGATGGAGGACGCCGCTACTCTGCCCTGCGCGATCGCGGAGAGCAGGCCGCCCAGCGCCATCGGCATGCACGCGGAGAAGATGGCCAATCCCTGGGTCACCGTAAGGGGAACGATGCCGCCGGAGAAGGCGCCCATGGTGTACAGCGCGAAGAACCATACAACGATGCCGTACAGACCCTGTGTGCCGGGGAGCACCTGCAGAATGAGGCACTTGGAGAAATGTTCGGGAGCCTGGGACAGAAGACCCGCAGCGGCTTCGCCGACGATGCCGGTGCCTTTTGCGGAACCGACGCAGGAAAGGCCTACAGCCAGCGCTGCGCCCAGGAAGGCGAAGAACAATCCGTTGTAGGATTCGATGAACTCAAGCATGATTTTACCTCCTTCAATACGCTATTCGCGTTCAGTAACGTTGTAATATCTCGTCTGCACGTCCAGGGGACGGAAGGGTTTGCCGCCGTCCTTATAGAATCTGTTGAAGAACTCCAGACACTGCAGTCTCAGATCGTGTACGTAGCACCCAAGCAGGTTGAGCGCAAAGTTCAGCAGGTTGCCCACCATCGAGATGAGCACGAAGAACACGATGTTCCCCGTAACGCCGCCCAGGGTGTTGAACACCTGGGAGATGACGCTGCCTGCCAGCATCAGGGCCATCAATCGGGCGTAGGACAGGATGTCGGAAAAATACCCCGTTACGCCGTTGTAGACGGTGCCGACGATGGACGTGACCCTCGCAGCGCCCTTATTCTGCAGGACGCATCCCGCGATGAGGAGCACGGCGCCTGCGATGAGCAGGACCGGCTTTCCGGCTACATTGCCGATGCCGGTGACAGCACCCACTACGCCGAACAGAATGGCCCACCAGGCAAATTCGTCGAACAGGGCGCTCTTGAACTCCCCTCTCTTGAACTTCTCCTTGACGCTGATGATCATGCCGGTAAAGATCTGGATGATGCCCAGCGCCAGCGATCCGAACAGGATGGCGATGGTGTCTTCCAGCGGGGTGAACAGCGCCGGCATGGTAAACGTGCTCTCGGGGTTGAAGATCTTGATGGCCTGCGGAATGAAGTCTCCGAAGAAGCCGCCGGTCGCCGCGCCCCACAGGAAGGTGGAGATGCCGCACCAGATGAGAAGTTCTCCGAAATCTCTCGTGCCGCCTCTAGCCTTCATCTTCTTTACCATGAGCATGCCTGCCGCGAACATCAGGATGCCGTACCCCATGTCCGCCATCATCATGCCGTAGAAGAGAATGAAGAAAGGCGCCATGAGGGGGTTGGGATCCACGCCGTCGTAGGCCGGCAGGGAGTACATGTTCGTGATCATGTTCATGCAGCGGGTAAAGATGTTGTTCTTCAGTTTGACCGGGACCTCCGGATATTCCTCCGGCGCCGGATCTTCGAACTCCGCGTGCACGACATAGTTTCCGAGGACCGCTTCCAGTCCGGGCACGTCCTCCTCCGGCACCCAGCCTTCCATGGCAAAGGAGCTTTCGGAGTTGAGCATGCGGCTGCGGCTCTCCGTCTCGTACAGTTTCGTGGCCAGGCTGTCCCAGCTCTGCTGGATATACTGCCGGTAGGCCGTTTCGCTCATCAGCTTGCCCTTGGCCCGTTCGATCTTGATCTCGTTATATTCGATCTCGTTGTCGATGCGCTCGGCGTTCTGCTGCGGCGTGCCGGTAAGCCCAGGCATCTCCATGGGATTATAGCTGAAGTTGCGCAGCGCATCCTCCGCTGCATCCCGTTCGTCCCTATGGCAGACGAGCACGCAGTACTGCAGGAACTTGTCCGCAGAGACCGGGATGAGCTCGCTCTCCGGGGCCGCCATCTCCAGCGCGCTTTCCACGTCTGCCTTCGGCGCATCCGCCGGCAGGCTGCAGAGCGTAAAGGAAACGTGCTCCGTGCCTCCGTATTCCAGCGGCATGTCCAGCGTAAGCCAGGGCTGCAATGCCGTTTTCTGCGTCTGCAGGTCCCCGATCTCCGCATTCCAGCCCTTGATCTCCCCATCCAGCCGGATGACGCGGTTTGCGCTGTGCAGGCAGCTGTTGAGCCGGGCATCGCTGAGAAACGTCTCCAGCGGAGCCTCGGGTTTGGGATCCAGCAGGCCCTTCTTCTCCGGGAAATACCGCTGCATGATGTCCAGCGCCGCGCTCAGCTTGTTCTGGTTGACCACCAGCATGTCCGCGGGCAGACCCGTCTTGTCGTAGTTGTTCGTGCTGAACACCACGACGTCGCCTTCCGCCTGGGGATAATCCGAGATCTCGACTTTACCGAAACGGAGAAGATCGTCCAGCAGCGCATCCTTTTCGCTGCGCAGTCCGATCAGCCGGACGCGCTTCATCTTCTGAATGCTCATAGATCCTCCGCGATCCTTTCCGCGATGAACCGGGCAGCATCGGGAAGTTTCGCTTCCGCAGCGCTGCGGAGCCGGGCAACGGCGTCTTCCGACGCGCGGTCGATGTCCGTGCAGGAAGCCTTGCCCACGAGCTTCGCGTTCTCCAGGACCTCCGCAGCCGACTTTCTTGCCTTTTCGGATTCTTCCTCAAGCTTCTGTCTGCCGGCAGCCGCCGCTTCCTCCGCAGAGGTCTTAGCTCTGGCCTTTTCATCCGCGATCAGCTTCTTCGCGTCCAGTTCCGCCTTTTCCACCATTTTCATGGATTCCAGTGACATTCGCTTTACACTCCTTGCGTGAAAATATAGAAAAAAGCCGCAGAAAAAAACACACCGTCCTCTGCGCCTCTGTTTCTTACCATAATCAGTATATCACATCCTGCCAGGGTGCGATAGGATATTTAGCAAGATTATAATGCCACATTTGTGGCATATTTGTCAATAGTTTATTAAAATCAGCAAAATCAATCCTGCCGCCGCTCCGTTTTTGTCCGATTCCAATAAATAAATTGTTAAAAATATGACAGATTGCAACAAATGACGCAAAATATGCAACGCTTTAAGGTGCTAAACAGAATTTATGGTATTTTGAGTCCCTTTTTTGTTCACAAAGCCTAATTCTTTGGTATAATGTAGTTGTGCAGGTGTGCCGCAATGTCTAAACATACCCGTTCGAAACCTGTCGCAATTTTATCTTTATTTTTAGGAGGTTATTTTCTATGGAAAAGAAAAGCACCAAGACCGCCTATCTGGTAGCCGTAGTCGTCATCATCGCGCTGCTGGCTTTCCTGGGCACGTCTTATGCGAACAAGCCCATCATCGTAGAAGATGCTGAGACTCCGTTCGCAGGAACGTTCTGGTCCCTGCTTCCCCCGATCTGCGCCATTGCACTGGCACTGATCTCTAAGGAAGTGTATTCCTCCCTGTTCTTCGGCTGCCTTATCGGCGCATTGCTGTATACACAGTTCCGTCCCTGGGAGACCATTCTGGCTCTCGTCGGTTCTGACTACGGTCTGCTGTCCGTTCTGTGCGACTCCTGGAACATGGGCATCATCATCTTCCTGGTCGAACTTGGTATCATCTCCGACCTGATGAACAAGGGCGGCGGCTCCGAAGCATTCGGACGCTGGGCCAAGACCAGAGTAAAGAGCAGAGCATCCGCACAGCTCATCACCATGCTGCTGGGTGTTCTCATCTTCGTGGATGACTATTTCAACTGCCTCACCGTAGGCGCCGTTATGAGACCGGTCACCGAGTCCCACAACATCTCCAGAGCGAAGCTGGCTTACGTTATCGACGCAACCGCAGCTCCGGTCTGCATGATCGCACCGATCTCCTCCTGGGCTGCTGCTGTTTCCGGCTACGTTAACAGCGACAACGTAAACGGCTTCCAGCTGTTCATCAAGCAGATCCCCTGGAACTACTACTGCATCCTCACGCTGGTCATGATCATCGTCATTTCCATCAAGAACATCGACTATGGCCCCATGCTCCAGCACGAGTACAACGCACAGGTCAAGGGCGACCTGTTCACCACCGAACACAGACCGTTCGAAGGTGCAGACGATTACGAAGCACCTTCCGACAAGAAGACCTCTGTGGCCGACCTGCTCGTACCCGTTATCGTCCTCATCATCTTCTGCATCATCGGCATGATCTACACCGGCGGATTCTTCGACGGCGCAGCCTTCACCGATTCCTTCGCAGATGCGGACGCAGCCATGGGTCTATCCATCGGCGGCACTCTGGGCATGATGTTCACCTTCCTGTATTTCTGGTGCCGCAGACTGATCGGCTTCGAGAAGAGCTTCGATTCCGTTCCCAAGGGATTCATCCAGATGGTATCCCCCATCCTCATCCTCACCCTGGCCTGGACGCTGTGCTCCTTCACCAGATACGCTATGTACTCTGCTGACTACGTAAGCGCCGCTCTGGCCAATGCAGGCTCCCTGAAGAACTTCCTGCCCGCCGTGATCTTCATCATCGGCGCAGCCATCGGTTTCGCAACCGGTACTTCCTGGGGCACCATCGGCATCATGGCTCCGATCGTCGTATCCGTATTCAACTATGACGTAGAGCCCGTCCTCTGCACCATCGGTCTGGCAGCAGCCTGCTCCGGCGGCGTTATGGGCGACCACTGCTCCCCCATTTCCGATACCACCATCATGGCTTCCGCAGGCGCGCACTGCTACCACCTGAACCACGTGTTCACGCAGCTGCCCTACGCACTCACGGTTGCCGCTGTTGCGTTCGTATCCTTCATCCTGGCTGGTCTCATCCAGCAGGTATGGATCTGCCTCATCATCGCCATCGCTCTGATGATCGCAACTCTGCTGGTCATCGACAAGATCGAGAGAAGCAAGAACCACGAAATGTACAAGGCGATCGACGAAGCTTACGCCGCTCATATGGCCGGCAAGTAATCTGTCCCGCTTTTACAGACTGAACCAAACAAACCCGGTGTTGCAAGACACCGGGTCAGACTGAAGACAAAGGCGGTTGCGACTGATCACGGTTGCAACCGCCTTTTCTCTGTAGTTTTCGATTTATCCTGCAATTCAGCAAAAACAGCTGAGCATTTAAGCAAATGCAAAACTTCCTCTGTTGTCTTTTGAAGG
>JAGAHX010000046.1 GCA_017626845.1 Bacillota bacterium | reverse complement strand
CATTAACGCCATATAATCACTGGCGGATGCCTATGATTTCGGGGACTTCAAATTCCAGTTTATCGGGATATCGCTTTCGGCCGTCAGCACCCTGACGAGCGCATGTGAGGGGATCGTCTGTGTTTCCGGTTTCTGAGCGTAATCCGTTTCGGGCGGGCTTGACCCGGCGAGCCGTTGCTTGAGGCCGCGTTTCGCATAGACGAAACCGGCCGAGGTCGGCTCGCGGTCCCGAAACGGCACGCGAAAGAAATCGATGAAACACCAGATCCCCGAGTTGCGCAAGTCAGGGTGCTGATGGCCGATGTGACGCTTTGCAGTGATTGCTATGTGGTCAAAGATCCGCGGGTCACCTAATTCTCCTTCGGCATCTTGAAGTGGACCTTCTCGCCGTTGTCGGTCGCATCGCCCATGTTCTGGATCTGGATGTAGGCCAGATGGTCGTAGAGGCTCTGCATATCCTGATAGGCGTCATCCGCCATCTCCTTGCCCAGGTTCGTTACATAGTTGTTGCCGATGAATTCGAACCATTTGTACTTTTTCTGGATCTTCGGGATCTCTTCGAGGATGCGCTCCAGCATGGCCCGCTCCTGTCTTACGTTGTAATCCTTAACGCCTTGGCCCAGATATTCGCGGTCGGACTCCGCAAGTCCGCAGATCCGTTTGCTCTGGTAATAGAAACTGTCCGTTACCTTGCGCGTCTCCGTGTCCACGAGCTGGTATTTTTCATAGGTGTCCGTGATCCCGGAGAAGGCCGGAACAAACATGGCGTGCTCCGCGTTGCCCATGGCCAGCCACTGCAGCTGGCAGGTGCAGTCCGGGAGCTCGGAAAAGGTCTGGATGATATGCACGTTGCCCTGGTTGGGAACGCCGATCGCCCGCCTCGAACTGTTCTCCGGCAGTCTCTTATCAAATTCCGTGCCTTCCAGGCGGTCTCCGTACAGCTTCATGATATCGATCACGGAGACTTTTTTGTCCGGTTCGAAGAGCAGGGGATAGAAGGTCTCGTCGCTGTATTCGCCGGCGGTGGAGGGCGCCAGCAGCTGGTGACCCCGCCAGGTGCGCAGGTTTGAGAAGGCGCTCCGTTTGCCCGGATCGATGGACATGGCCAGGTGATAGCGACCCTGTTCGTCGACGACGGGCTCTCTCAGTTTTTCCAGGCAGGCCTTCAGCCCCGGTGCAAAATAGTAGCCGTCGGTCTCGTCCAGGTCCACCCAGCCGATCATGATCTGATTGCCGAATACGGCGACCTTGTCCGCCGGCAGGCGCATGGCTGCGTAGGTGTGACCCCCGTAGTTCTCGAAGATCCAGGCTTCGTTCCTATCGGAAAACAGCAGGGTGTTGTACTCTTCGGAGCCGTACTTGTCCAGCAGACCGGCATACACGTGCACCGCATCCTCCGCGCTGCTCGCCTGGCAGGCGATGAGGGCCGGCAGAATGGCTTCGCGCAGGCCGTGACCCTCGTATTGGAGCGGGTCCAGCCAGCGGTATTCCGTGGAGACGCCCGTGGTGACCGTCCCCACCACCGCCAATCCGCATTCGTTGGTGCAGCAGGCGTAGTAGAGCCCGTCGTTCGAATAGGGATCGTCCTGCAGGTAAGTGTATTTATAGGTCTTGTCCGGCAGAGGCACGGAGAAACCGTGCTGGTACAGGCCGGTGTCCACCATCTCCCGGCCGGACTGGTTTACGGCTTTCTGTACGTAAAACAGCTTGTTGACGATGTTGCTGCCCTGGTCCTCGGAACGGGCGATGAGAGTCGTGCCTTCCGCGCTCACGTCCTTCCCCACGTAGACGCCGGTGCAGGCAAAGACCGGTGTTGTCGATAACAGCAGAACTGCCAGGAATAATGTCAGGATTCGCTTCATGGGAAAATACCTCGAATGTAAGAAGACGGCCCGTCTGGGCCGTCTTTTCGTCCTTTCGGACTAGTTCTTCATATGAACGTCGATCTGCGGATACGGGATGGAGATGCCAGCCGCATCGAAGGCGGGCTTTGTGTTCTCCAGCATGTAGAAGTAGACGTCCCAGTAATCTGCGCCGTTGCACCAAAGCCGTGTGGTGAGCTCGATGCTGGAATCGCCTGCGCCGCTGATCTTTGCGAAGGGTGCCGGATCCTTCAGCACGGCGGGGTTTCTGTCCGCCAGCTCCAGCAGGATCTCCAGCGCCTTATTGGCATCGGATTCGTAGGAGATGTGGAAGACCTGGTCGACTCTTCTGGTCTCCTTCTCGGAGTAGTTTACCACGGTGGCGCCGGATGCGGTGCCGTTGGGAACGTAGACGACCTTGTTGTCCAGCGTTGCGATCTTCGTGTGGACGAGACGGATCTCTTCGACGGTGCCGACGGTGCCGCCCACGTCTACGAAATCGCCGACTTTAAAGGGCCGGGTGATGAGGATGAGCAGACCGCCTGCGAAGTTGGCGACGGCGCCGTTGATCGCCATCCCAACGCCAACGCCGAGGGAGGCGATGATCGTCGCGATGCCGGCGGTGTTGATGCCCAGATAGCCGACGAGCCCCAGAACGACCAGGACCTTTAAAGCGATGCGGGCGACGTAAGCCAGCGTCCCGGTGATGGTCTTGTCCAGTTTGCCGCTCTTTCCGAGCAGCTTTTCCAAGCTCTTGCTGATCTTGTTGATGATGGAAAAGGCGATCCACAGGACGATAAGTGCGATCACAACTTTGATGCACACGCCGATCGCATTTTCTGCCAGTGCTTTGTAGTCCATAGCGTTTGTCTCCTTTTTACTATATCTATGAAATAAATATACGTCGATTTAATTAATTATAACATAAATAATATATCAGTCTGAATATTGGTGATAAAATATTAGCATAAATATATCCGTCTCAATTTGAGTCTATCACCCGAGGGGTGGCGCCAAGGGAAGGGCCCTGCGCCGAGCGTCAGCGAGGATGTAGGGAAGGGTGCCCGGCGACAGGACCCCGAGGACGATTTCAAATTTGAATTGTATTTAGAGAGGATCGAATATAATGCAACATACCATTACAGAACTGGAAACCGCGCTCCAAAAGCGCATCGAAGAGATGAAACTGCCCGGCGTATCGGTCTGCATCCGCGGTCCGGAGGGCGTTATTTACGAAAAGGGCTTCGGCAAGCGGAGCATCGAGCAGGATCTGGATGTGACTCCGGACACGGTCTTCGGCATCGCATCCATGAGCAAATCCTTCACGGCGCTGTCCTGCTGCATCCTCGCGGCAGAAGGCAAGATGAGCCTGGAAGACCCCATTACGAAGTATTTCCCGAATCTGCATCTGAAGGGCGTGCCCGATGAATTGGTCACCATCCGGCAGATCGGTCTGCACCGGGCAGGCATTCCTCCCATGGAGCCCTTGGAATGGTCCATCGCCATGAACACCCCCGGCCGCAAGTCCGAGGCGGAGGAGCAGCTGAGAAAAGAAAGCCCCAACCAGATGGATACGATCGAGCAGATCGTCGATTATATCGCGGAGGGCCGCTATCAGACGCTGGGCGAGCCCGGCGAATACATGAGCTACAGCAACGAAGGCTACGCCATCCTGTCCTACGTGGTGGACCAGGCAGCCGGCATGCCGCTGGAACAGTTCCTGATGGAACGCATCTTTAAGCCCCTTGGCATGACCCGCACCATCCTCGACCTGGACTGCAGCGAAGCGAAGGCCCTGGCCGGCGACGGCAACGTAACGAGGCTGTTCGAAACGGATGACGACGGCAATCTCGTCGAGGACGACAGCTGGTCCGTGCTGCCTCCCTTTAGAGGCTGCGCCTGCATCAAGTCCACGGCGCCGGATATGGCCCGCTACTATCAGATGCTTTCGAACCGCGGCACCTTCGAGGGCAAGCGCATCGTGCCCGAAGAGGCTATCGACCTGATGTTCGGCCCCGAATATCCGCTGCGCAGAAAGCCCTTCAACGTGATGGGACTCAAGAAACGTAGCATCGCCGGTAAGATGGTCTGCGACCACGGCGGCGGGCTGCACGGCGTTTCCACCCACGGCGGCATGGTGGAAGGCGGCTACGGCATCGCCGTGCTCTCCAACAAGAGCGAGGAAGATGCGGAGTTGGTGCAGTGGATCTGCTACAACTACGTGCTGGGCCTGCCTCTGGAGCAGGAGCTCTACTGGTGCCAGCCCTGCGGCAGGAACTTCTCCGCGCCGGAGATGATCACCGGCGACTATGTGGGTCACGAAGGCCTGGTCGCCCACGCTTACGTCTACGAAAAGGACGGACAGCTGTACGTGCGGTCCTACGGGGAAGAACGCATTCTGAAGTACTGCGAGGGCACGGTGTTCGCATCCTACGACGAGAAGACCGGCCAGCGGGTCAACACCTACCGCTTCTTTATCCAGGATGGCCACGCCTGGGGCGTCAAGGTCGGCACCCGCATCTTCCGTCGTGCATAAATTTCGGTAAAACCTTGAATAAGCTGGGTAATAGCGGTAAAATATACAGTATAAAGTTGTATCACTGAAACAACAGGAGGTGCACTCTGGCAGACATTTCTGAAACGGAAGGTTTTGCTGAGGCGCCTCTTTGTGCTTTTTGAAACCATGAAACAGGATCGGAACGCGCTGGATCTGGCGCTGCAAAAAAAGATCGAAGAGAAGGGCTGCACCGGTGTTTCCGTATGCATCCGGGGCCCCAAAGGCATCGTGTTCAAAAAGGGCTACGGCAAGCGGAGCGTAAAAGACGATCTGCCCGTGCTGCCCGATACGGTATTCGGCTGCGCATCCTTAACGAAGTCCTTCACCGCTCTTACGATGTGCATCCTGCACACGGAGGGCGTGCTGGACATCGATGAGCCGGCGGTGAGATTCCTCCCGGATCTGCATATCCCGGGCGTTCCCGACGAGCTGGTGACCCTGCGGCAGCTGGCCCTCCACCGGGCGGGCATCCCCCTGAACGAATGCCTGGACTGGTGCATCGCGGTCAACACCCCGGGGCCGTATTATCCGAACGACGACCGGCTGCGGGAAACCTGCCCCAATCCCATGAATACCATCGACGACATCATCGAGGTCATCGGCGAGGGCGCTATCCGCACCCTGGGCGAGCCCGGCGAGTACATGAGCTACTGCAACGAATCCTTCGCGCTGCTTTCCTCTGTTGCGGACATCGCCTGCGGAAAGCCCCTGGAAGAGTTCCTGCAGGAGCGGATCTTCGAACCTCTCGGCATGACCCGCACAGCCCTGGACCTGGATGGAAGCCGCATCGAAGCGATCACCGGCGGCGAGAACGTGACGAACTTCTTCTCCGACTGGCCCGACGGCAAGCACGAGGACCATCAGTGGACCATCTGCCCGCCGTACAAAGGCTGCGCCTGCTTAAAGTCCACGGCAGAGGATATGGCGAAGTACTACTGCATGCTGGCGAACGGCGGCGTGTTCGAAGGAAAACAGATCGTACCGCCCGAGGCATTGGAACTGATGTTCGGCGCGGAATACCCGCTGCGCAGAAAACCCTTCTACGCCATGGGCCTGCGCAAGCACGCGATCGCGGGCCATATGGTCTGTGACCACGGCGGCGAGCTTCACGGCGTAGCGGCCTACGGCGGCTTCGTCAAGGACTCTTGCGGCATCGCCGTGCTGTGCAACGAGTCCGAATGGGACATGGAGGATGTGCTGAACATCTGCTATGCCTACCTGCTGGATCTGCCCCTGGAGGAAGACCTCATCTGGACGAAGCCTTCCGGAAAGGAATTCTCTGCGCCGCAGATGCTGTTTGGCGACTACGTGGGCCACGTGGGCGATCCGATCCACATCCGGGTCTACGCGCGCGGCGGAAAACTCTATGCCCGTATCTCCGGCGAAGTATGCCGGCTGGAATACTGCGAACAGACCGTGTTTGCCGCGGTCAGCGAAGAAAGCGGCAAGCGGGTCAACTTCCTGCGCTTCTTTATCCACGACGGCCGCGCCTGGGCTGTCAAGTGCGGAAGCCTGCTCTACCACAGGGTATAGAAAGGGGGGCTTGCTATTACTAAGTATATCGTCAAAAAACTAGGCATCGGCCTGGTGCTGGTGTTTGCGGTCACGCTGCTGGTGTTTTCCCTGCTCTACATGATGCCCGGCAACCCCATCGACATCATCACGGACCGCAAAGTATCCGCCGAAAAGCGGGCGGAGCTGGTGCACCAGTATGGCTACGATCAGCCCCTGCACGTGCAGTATGTGCGCTGGATCAAAAAGATCGTAACGGAGCAGGATTTCGGCCAATCCGTGCGTTACAAAGTTCCCGTGTGGAACCTGATGAAGGACCGCATCCCCAGAAGCGTTAAGCTCTGCGGCTGGTCGCTCCTCATCGAGATGCTCTTGGCCTTGCCGCTAGGCTTGCTCGCAGCCATCAAGAAAGACTCGTTCTACGACCGCTTCTCCGTAAACTTTACGCTGATGCTCACGTCGATGCCGAGCTTCTGGCTGGGAGCGCTCCTCATTTTGATCTTTGCGGTGGGCCTCAAATGGTTCCCGATCTCGGGCTTCGAGCACGCCCGCAATTACGTGCTGCCGGTGGCAGCCCTTACGGCCGGATCGCTGGCAGGTACGCTGCGTCTGACCCGGGCAGAAGTGCTGGAAGTCCTCAACGAGAAATACGTTACCACCGCTCTGGCGAAGGGCCTGCCTTACCGCACGGTCATGTTTAAGCATGTGCTGCGGAACGCCCTCATCATGGTCACCGTTTCCGTGTTCATGTCGCTGCCCTGGCTCATCTCCGGTGCCGTTGTGACCGAGAAGATCTTCGGCATCCCCGGCATGGGCAATCTGCTGCTGAATTCCATCGTGGTGCAGGATTTCCCGGTGGTGCAGGCGGTCCTGCTCCTCATCGCCATCCTCACCGTCATCTGCAACCTCCTGAGCGACATCGTGATCGCGATCCTGGATCCCCGGATCCGCATCGCCATTGGAGGAGGTGACAAGTAATGAGCAGCAAATCCAGAGAAACGCTGCACGCGTGCCTCCACAACGTCAACTTCATGATCGGCTTCTTTATGCTGCTGTCCGTGGTGCTGATCGCCATCTTCGCGGATAAGATCGCGCCCTACGGCTATACCGACCAGCTGGTCGGCCCGCAGTTTACGTCGCCGGGCGGCGCCTATCTGTTCGGCACGGATGAGCTGGGCAGAGACGTGCTGAGCCGTGTCATCTACGGCACCCGCATCACGCTGAAAGTCGCGGTCCTGGGTGCCTCCCTGGAGCTGATCATCGGCGTGGTGGTCGGCCTTTCCTGCGGCTACTTCGGCGGGATCGTGGACCACGTGTTCACCTTCCTGACCGACCTCACCTGGTGCATCCCGGGGACCATCCTGGCGCTGGCTGTGGTCACGCTCATCGGCAAGTCCCTCACGAATTCCGTCATTGCCATCGCCATGGTGTGCTGGGCATCGTACGCGAGGCCCATACGCGCCAAGACGATGTCCTTAAAAACCATGGCCTTCGTGGAGACCGGCAAAGCGTTCGGCGAATCCAGCGTGGCCTTGATGTTCCGCTACATTCTGCCGAACGTCATCCCGTCCCTGATCGTCATGGTATCTACGACGCTGCCCTCCACGATCCTGTCCACCACGACGCTGTCGTTCCTGGGCATGGGTTCCCAGGCGCCTTCCCCGGACTGGGGCCTGGCGCTGTCCAAGGGCATCGACTACATCGGAAGCGCGCCTTGGCTGTCCATCTTCCCCGGCATCGCGCTGGTCTACACCGTGCTGGGCTTCGCCCTGTTCGGCGAAGGGGTCCGGGACATCCTCGACCCGCATCTGAAGTCCCAGTAGGAGGTGCGTCATGAGCGAAGAATTATTAAGACTCGAGCATCTGAGCATCGACTATAAAGTAAAGGGCGGGTATCTGTCCGCGGTCAACGACGTTAACCTGTCGGTGAACCGGGGCGAGATCCTGGCCGTCGTCGGCGAATCCGGCTGCGGCAAATCCACCATCGCCCATTCCATCATGAATCTGCTGCCCGGCGGCAACGAGGAAGTGGAAGGAAAGATCCTCTTTAAAGGCGAAGACCTGCGCAAGTACAGCCGCAAGCAGATGGAGGCCATCCGGGGCAAGGATATCGGCATGATCTTCCAGAACCCGCTGGACTCCCTCAACCCGGTGTACAAGACCGGCAAGCAGGTGGAAGAAGCCATCCTGCTGGACGGCATCGACCGCGTTCAGGCCTGGAACAAGGTGCTGGAACTGTATAAGGACGTTAAAATGCCCGACGCGGAAGTGCGGGCGAATTCCTTCCCCCACGAGCTGTCCGGCGGCATGCGTCAGCGCGTCATGATCGCCATGATGCTCTCGAGGAATCCGGAGCTTCTGATCGCGGATGAGCCCACCACGGCTCTGGACGTGACGATCGAGGCCCAGATCCTGGAGATCATCAAAGACTTAAAGAAGACCTACGATACGGCCATCATGCTCATCACCCACAACTTCGGGCTGGTGGCGGAGGTGGCGGACAAGATCGCCGTCATGTACGCCGGCGAAGTGATCGAATACGGCGACGTGTTCGAGATCTTCGAAAAGCCGCTGCATCCCTACACGACGCTGCTGATGAAGGCGCTGCCACGCAAAACGAAGCACGAGGGCCGTCTGCAGACCATCGACGGCAACGTGCCCCGCATCCTGGACAAGAAGCCGGGCTGCCGGTTCGCGAACCGCTGCCCCTACGCCATGGAAAAGTGCATGGAAAACACACCGCCCGAGGTTTTCGTGAGCGAAGAGCACAAGTGCCGCTGCTTCCTGCTGGAAGAGCAGGCGGAAGGAAAGGAGGCCGCGGAATGAGCACACCCATGATCGAAATGCGCGACGTGCAGAAATATTTCAAGGTCTCCAAGGGTCTGTTCAAGACGTCGAACGAGCAGGTGAAGGCTGTGGACCACATTACGCTCTCCGTGGAGGAAGGCGAGATCGTCGGTCTCGTCGGTGAATCCGGCTCCGGCAAGACGACCCTGGCCCGGGTGCTGCTGTCCCTGACGAAGATGACCGGCGGCGAAGCCGTCATCGACGGGGTCAACCTCGGCAAAGCCACCCACAGAGACATGGATAAGCTGCACCGGGAGATCGCCGTCGTGTTCCAGGACCCGGCGTCGAATCTGAACCCCAGAGAGACGATGGAAAGCTCCATCATGCGGCCCATGGTCATCCACGGGGTGCCCAGAAGCAAAGCCAAGGAGAAGGCGAGAGAGGTGCTGCAGATGGTCAAGATGGACTTAAAGTACCTGGACAGCTTTCCCCATCAGCTTTCCGGCGGTCAATTGCAGCGCATCGCCATCGCAAGAGCCCTGGCGCTGTCCCCCAAGATCATGATCCTGGACGAGCCTACGTCCGCGCTGGACGTGTCGGTGCAGGCCCAGATCTTAAACCTTCTGCTGGATCTGCAGGAGGAGATGCACTTAACTTACATCATCATTACCCACGACCTGAACGTCATCAAATACATCTCGGACAAGATCGCCGTGATGTACCTGGGTCAGCTGGTGGAATTCGGCCCTGCGGAGGTGGTCGGCAACCGTCCGTCCCATCCTTACACCAAGGGCCTGATGGACGCCGCTCCCATCCTGGACCCCAGAGACCGGGGCAAGGAGAAGGAGATCATGAAGGGTGACCCCGGCAGCCTGATCGACCTGAAGGCCGGATGCAGGTTCTACGCGAGATGCCGCTACGCCACGGACGAGTGCAAGGAGAAAGACCCGGAGAATGTGATCCTTGCGCCCGGCCATCAGGTGGCCTGCGTGCACCCGCTGAACATAGAATAGGCTATATTTGTGTTTACGATTTTATAGGAGGTAAAACATGAAGAAGCTAGTTGCATTGCTGCTCGCATTTGCCATGGTCTTCGCTATGGCAGCGTGCACTGGCGGTGGCGGCTCCAGCGAAGGCGGAGAGACTTCCGGCGACGTTAAGAGACTGGTCATCGCAGACGACGAATGGTATGGCACCGACCCGTATCAGCAGGATACCTGGTCCACCGTTCAGACCCTCATCAACGAACCCATCTTCTCCATCGATCCGGAGACCGGCGCTTTGGGCGACTCCATCGCGACCGGCCTGGAAGTCTCCGAAGACGGTCTGACCATGACCTTCACCGTTCCCGAAGGCAAGTACTATGCCAGCGGCGAACAGGTGGAGCCGGAAGACATCAAGGCTTCCCTGGAATACGGCCAGGAGATCTCCCCCTATGCAGAAGGCTGGGAAAACATCGAATCCATCGACGTGGATGAAGCTACCAGACAGGTCACCTTCCATCTGAGCCGTTTCAGCTCCGACCTGCTGTACTACCTGGGTGAATGCTTCATCGGCTGCATCGATAAGGATCAGCTGGACACCATGACGGAAGACGAACTCATGTGGGGCGCGCAGTGCTATGCACCGTTCTACGTAGAGTCCTATGAACCGGGCTCCTTCGTCGTGCTCAAGCCCAATCCGGGATTCAAGTCCGACAACCCCTACGTGACCAACAAGGGCCCCGTCGCCATTGACGAGATCTATGTTAAGTTCAATACCGATGACTTCACCGTCATCGAAGAGATGAAGTCCGGCGCCTGCGACTACTGGAACGCTCCGACTCCGGATGCCCGCCAGCAGCTGGCCAGCGCTTCCAACGTCGTGATCGACGAGAAGAGCTATCCCGTTACCGACTTCATGGAGATCAACACCGACAAAGGTATCTTCGCCGATGAAAGAGTACGCCAGGCTCTGTGCCTGCTGCTCGACAGAGAAAAGTACTGCGAAATGACCAACGGCGCGGCAGTTCCTGCCTACTCCATGATCTACGACACCATGCTGTACTTCTCTCAGGCTGCCAAGGACGACTTTATGGCCAACTACGCCAACAACGAGACCAGAGCGCTCGAACTGCTGGCTGAGGCCGGCTGGTCCGATTCCGACGGCGACGGCATCCTGGACAAGGACGGCCAGAAGTTCGAATTCGGTATGTACGCTTCCACCGACTCCACCAGACAGGCCATCGTTCAGGCCATGCAGGAGCACCTGAAGGGCTACGGTATGATCATGAACTCCGAAGCCATCGACTGGAACTACGTCCACGAATATCTGGAAGCGGACGAGTACGACACCGGCATCCACTCCCTCGAATGGATGGAGCCCATCCTCATCCTGAACTGCATGTACGATGACCCCGAATACATCAACGGCGGGGACAACGACTACCAGTGGTTCTATGAGGAAGTCACCAAGTGCGCTGCGGAACCGGACGACGCGACCCGTTCCGACATGCTGGGCGAACTGCAGATGAAGAACCACAAAGAGTGGAACTGCATTCCTCTGTATTCTGACATCAGCTATGTCTGCTACAGCAGCAGAGTGAAGGGCATCAACATCCTGCCCAACGGTTTCATCTACTGGAACGACTTAGCGCTCTAATGCTATAATGACAGGAGGGCCGCTCCGCGGAGCGGCCCTCTTTTTCAAAAGGAGAGAATTATGGAAGAAAAGACAAGAGCACAGCTGGCCTATGAAAAGGGCGCACAGGTGGAGCAGACCTACGGCGGCTGCGGCCAGTGCGTGCTGTACGCCCTGATCGAAAGCGGACTCGATATCTCCAAGGACGTCTTCCGGGCGGCGAGCGGTATGGCTGCGGGTGTCGGCCGGCAGGGCGAGACCTGCGGCGCGGTATCCGGCGCGATCCTGGCGATCAGCGCGCTCAACGGTCGTCAGTTCGAGAACATCGATCAGACCGCGGAACGCAACAAGACCTTTAACCTCTGCTACCGCTTTATCGACAAATTCAAGGCGGAGTACGGCTCCATCCAGTGCAAGGACATCCAGGAGAAGCTGTACGGCCGCAAGTACGAGATGTCCAAACTGGCGGATTTCCAGGCGTTCCTGGCGGACGGCGGACACGAACCCCAAGGGTGCCCTGCCGTCGTAGGCAATGCGGCGAAATGGGCCATAGAAGTTCTGGAAGAAGACGAGGCAGCACCGCAGGAAGAATACGCAATGTTTCGATAGCATCAGGAGGCAGGCACCATGTCGTATCCATCCCTTACCGTTCATCTGCCCCATCTGCGCGAAAACGTGCGCGCGGTGAAAACGCTCTGCGAAGAGCGGGGCATTCAGATCACAGCCGTTACCAAGGTCTTCGAGGGTGACCCGAAGATCGCCCAGATCCTTGTGGAAGAGGGCATGACGAAACTGGGCGACTCCCGTGTGGACAACCTGGAGCGCATGAAGGAGATCTCTGCGGAAAAATGACTCATCCGGCCGCCCATGCTGAGCGAGGCGGAGCGGCTCGTGCGGTACGGAGACGCTTCTTTGAACTCCGAACTCGAGGTGATCCGGGCCATCGAAGCGGAATGCGAAAAGCAGGGCAGGACGCACAAGATCATCCTGATGGTGGACCTGGGCGACATCCGGGAAGGCTACGTAGACTACGAGGAACTGATTGGAGTGGCGAAGGAAGTCGCTGCCATGCCCTGCGTGGAGCTGTACGGTCTCGGGGTCAACCTCACCTGTTTCTCCTTCGTGCAGTACGATACGGAGAAACTCACCCAGCTGGTCGAACTCGGCAAGCGGGTGGAAGAGGCGACCGGCACAAAACTGCAGGTGCTCTCCGGCGGCAATTCGGCGACCATCGACCTGATGCTGCGGGGCGGCATCCCTGCGGGGGTCAACAACCTGCGGCTGGGCGAATCGGTGCTGTTCGGCAAGGAACGTTCCAAATACACCTATCTGCCGGGAACGCACCGCGACGTGTTTACGCTCCACGCGGAGATCGTGGAGTTGAAAGAGAAACCGTCGCTGCCCTGGGGCGACATCGGCGTGGATTCTTACGGCAACCGGCCGGTCTTTACCGACCGCGGCCCCAAGCGGCTCAAGGCGATCTGCGCGCTGGGCAAACAGGACTTCGATCCGGAAATCACGACGCCCTGCGATCCGGGGGTCATCCTCCTGGGCGCCAGCTCGGACCATCTGATGCTGGATGTGACGGATTCCGAAAAAACGTACCGCATCGGAGACTGCATCGATCTGGAGCTGGGGTATTTCTCCACGATGCGGGCGTTTACCTCTGATTTTGTCCGCAAAGAATACATCGAATAGACGAAAGGAGCAAGGAACATGAAAAAGCACGATCTCGTATATGATACTTATGTTCAGATCCTGGAGACCGAACTGGTCCCCGCCATGGGCTGTACGGAGCCGATCGCGGTAGCATACTGCGCGGCCAGAGCTAAGGATGCATTAGGGGTGACCCCGCAGAAAGTCGACGTAAAGGTAAGCGGGAACGTCATCAAGAATGTGAAGAGTGTCGTCGTTCCCAACACCGGCGGCATGGTAGGCATGGAAGTGGCAGCGGCAGCCGGCATCGCGTTCGGCAGATCGGAAAAGGAATTGGAGTGCATCGCCCAGGCGGACGATGGGGACAGAGCCGCGATGCGCAAACTCCTTTCGGAAGCGGAATTCACCGTGGCGCCGACCTACGGGACGGAGCCGCTGGAGATCATCATTACGCTGGAGGCCGACGGACACACTTCCATGGCCCGGACCGTCAAGCGGCACGCCAACGTCGTGCACGTGGAAAAGGACGGTGCGGTGCTCTTCGATAAGCCGGAAGGTTCCGAAGACGGGGATGCCCAGGGTCCGGACAAGAGCCTTCTGAAGATCTCCGATATCTACGAGTTTGCGAAGACCTGCGAGCTGGACGACATCAAAGAACCCATCCTGCGTCAGATCGAATGCAACAGCGCCATCTCCAAAGAAGGCCTGACGAACGACTGGGGCGCCTGCGTAGGAAAATCCGTTCTGGAATTCAAGGGAGAGAACATGCGCTGGAAAGCGGTCGCAGCGGCGGCTGCCGGCTCTGACGCTCGCATGGGCGGCTGCGCGCTGCCCGTCATCATCGTGGCTGGGAGCGGCAATCAGGGTATTACGGCTTCCATGCCGGTCATCACTTATGCGAGGGAACTGGGCAAGAGCGAAGAAGAACTCATCCGCGCTCTTGCGCTGTCGGATCTGATCGCTGTCTATGGGAAAGTCGGTGTCGGCATGATGTCCGCCTTCTGCGGCGCCACCTGTGCCGGCTGCGGCGCGGGCGCAGGCATCGCATTCCTGCAGGGTGCGAGCGAAGAGGAAGTGGAGAAGGTGATCATCAGCTCGATGGGGCAAGTCTCCGGCATGCTCTGCGACGGCGCGAAGGCTTCCTGCGCCGCCAAGATCGCAGCAGCCGTGGACTGCAGCATCCTGTCTTATGAGATGCTGGGCAGAGGCCGCAGACTGAAGGGCGGCGACGGCATCTTAAGCGATGACGTAGATAAATGCATCAAGGACGTAGGCCGGATCGCGAAGGTCGGCATGGCAGAGACCGACCGCATCGTGCAGGCCGTTATGACCGAATAGAAAACAAGGAAAACCTCATGAGTTTAACGTTCGACCCCTTATTTCAGAAATATCCGTCTACAAGATTTCCCGTCTACGCGAAGGGCGGGATGGTGAACTGCTCGAGCCCCCAGGCGGCCGCCGCAGGGCTCTGGGCCCTGCGCCGCGGCGGCAACGCCGCGGACGCCGCGGCAGCGGCGGCGTCCGCTCTTACTGTCTGTGAACCCACGGCCAACGGCATCGGCGGAGACGCCTTCGCCCTCATCTGGTCCGAAAAAGATCAGAAACTCTACGGCCTGAATTCCAGCGGCAGAGCGCCTGCACTCGCTTCCATCGAACGCGTGCTTTCGGATGGCAAAGATAACGCAGGGAAAATGCCCGTCTACGGCTGGACGCCGGTCACCGTGCCCGGTGCGCCGAAAGCCTGGGCGGAAGTCGTGCGCCGGTTTGGACGGCTCACGCTTTCGGAAGATCTCTCCCCCGCCGTGCAGTACGCCCGGGAGGGGTATCCGGTGTCGGCGAATCTCGCCCATCTGTGGCAGAACGCTTTCCGCATCTACTCCCAGCGCCGGGACGATCCTTCCTTTGCCGCCTGGTTCGACACCTTCGCGCCGGGAGACAAAGTCCCCGCCGCCGGCGAGCTCATAAAACTGCCGCACCACGCGGATACGCTGGAGGAGATCGGCGCCACCAACGCGGACAGCTTCTACCGCGGCGAACTGGCGAAAAAGATCGATGCGGAGAGCTGCAGATTCGGCGGATATCTGCGTTATGAAGACCTGGCAGCCCACAAGTCGGACTGGGTCGAGCCCATCTCCGTCCATTATCGAGGCTTCGACGTCTGCGAGATCCCGCCCAACGGCCAGGGCATCGTGTGTCTGATGGCTCTGAATATCCTGAAAGAGTTCGAATTTACCGTCCGGGACGACGCGAAGACACTCCACCGGCAGATCGAGGCCATGAAGATGGCCTTCGCCGACGCCTTCCGCTACGTAACGGATCCGGCCTTTATGGAGCTGGATTACCACGATCTGCTCCGGCCGGAATACGGTGCGGCCAGAGCCGCGTTTGTGACGGACCGGGCGCAGGAATACGGACCCGGTCTTCCGCCCAAGAGCGGCACGGTCTATCTGTGCACGGCGGACGGAGAGGGCAACATGGTGTCCTTCATCCAGTCCAATTACAACGGATTCGGCTCCGGCATGGTCATCCCCGGCACGGGCATCGCGCTGCAGAACCGCGGCGCGGACTTCTCGCTGGATCCTTCCGCCGCCAACGCCCTGCAGCCCGGTAAGCGCAGCTACCACACCATTATCCCCGGCTTCCTGATGGAGCAGGGCAGACCCGTCGGCCCCTTCGGCGTGATGGGCGCCTACATGCAGCCCCAAGGTCACCTGCAGGTCGTGACCAACGCCATCGACTTTCATCTCGATCCCCAGCAGTGCCTCAACGCACCGCGCTGGCAGTGGATGCGGGACGGCAGCGTCGCCGTGGAGCCCGGTATCGACCCCCAGATCGTGCTGCAGTTGCAGCGGATGGGTCACAAGGTGCACGTGGAACCGTCGCCCTACAGCTTCGGCCGCGGGCAGATGATCGTCCGGCTGGAGAACGGCGTGCTCTGCGGCGGCACCGAACCCAGGACCGACAGCAACATCGCCTGCTTCTAAGATATGCATAAATGTTGAATACATAGAAAAATCTGTATCATCTTACATGGATCATACAGTACGATAGCGTTATTTCAAAATCGGCTAGATCCTTTGCATTTAGCCGATTTTTTTATGAAACATTTTCTTTTTCCGTCCGTCTAAATTGTGAACAGAGAGATGCGGATGAATAAAGGTTATGCAACGTTGAATAAATTTGCAGAGACGACTATAATAAAGTTGTTGAGTAGACCTGTCATTCGTAAATAGTATCCTTTTATTGTAGGTGGAACCTATGAAAAACTTCAGAAAACATCTATCCATTCTCCTCGCGGCAGTCATGCTCTTTGGCTCCGCACAGTTTACGTTTGCGAGCGGGGAGGAACCGCTCCCCGAAGAGACGCTCATCGGAGTCGCTTCCGAAATTGCAGCGGAGGAACCGGAGCCCGAATCAGTTAAAGAATCGAATCCCGTTTCTGAGACGGCGGCGCAGGAACTGATGCGCGTGCCGATGATGAGAACGTTTAAGAGTGCACCGTCTTCCGATGCGATTCGTTTCGGCAACCTGATTGTAAGCGGATTTGAAGGCACCTTAGAGGAGTCCGGTACCCCAAATCTTTGGAAAGTCGGAGAGGAAGCAGTCTATACTTCCGGTGCAGCAGTGACGATCGACGGATATGAGGTCGCTGAAAATACCCTGATCATCAATACGCCTGCCAATAAAGAACTTACATTTCATACGGAGGGCACGCACACCGGGGCAGTTATCTTGAATGGCGATATGACGTTAAACCTGAACAGTGTCGATTTTAAACCGACATACGGTCCTGGTCTTTTGATCAAGTCCCCGCACGAAGTTACGTTGAATCTGGAAAATGGTTCCGTTAACGACTTCAAGGGATCCAATGGCAAGAATATCAATGCTACGGCTGGCTCTTTCGCCGGCATTGAAGTTGAGTTTGAATTCGAAGAGGGCGAAAGTCCTGCCAATAAGAAAGCATCACTGACGATCGATGGGGAAGGAACATTGAATGCTGCCGGCAGTGAGAACGCAGCCGGTATCGGCGGCAGCAACAGCAAAGATGGATCCGTCGGCAGAGGCTTATACGGTGATATTACGATTAAAGGCGGCACGATATATGCCACCGCGACCGGCGGCGGGGCCGGTATTGGCAGCTCCAATAACCCTAATGGTGGAACCAGTATCGGTTCTTTTAAAGCAACCGGGAACAATACCTGGGGTACCATTACGATCAAAGGAGGTAGCGTAACTGCCACTGCGAGCGGCTCCGGTGCCGGCATCGGTGGCGGGAACCATGTGGACAGCGGCACTATAGTTATCACGGGCGGCACCGTGATCGCACACGGTGCCAGTGGCATTGGCTGCGGCATTGGCAGCAGCAAGAATAGTGGTGGTGGCGCGGATAAAGGTCCTGGTTATTATTTCGCAGATGTTTCAATCAGCGGAGGTAATATTACAGCTTCCAGCAATGATATCGGAGCAGCGATCGGTGGTGGTATGTACTGCGATGCGAAGATAGATATCTCTGGTGGTACGATCCATGCTACCGGTGGAAGTCGAGAGGGAAAAACACATCATGGTGGCGCAGGAATCGGTGGCGGTTATCTGGGTCATACCGAAATTGAAATCAGCGGAGGAAACATCACCGCTGTTGGTGGTGACGGTGCTGCTGGCATTGGGTCCGGAGGTTCTCCAAATTCCACTGAGGCGAGAGGCATCAATGGCAGATCGACTGCAGAAGGAATTGTTGCGTGCGGTTACACTGAAATCAAGATCAGCGGCGGTACGATCGATGCGACAGGTGGTTTAAAAGGAGGCGCTGGGATCGGACTCGGCGTTGGGGGAGATAAAATTTCTGTCTCCATAGAGGGCGGAACAGTAATTGCCAAAGGTGCAGCTTCTGAGAAAGACGAAATGCGGGGCGGTGCCGGTATAGGTTCCGGATTTCAAGGAGCCGGAAGCGGTGATGCAAAATATTTCACCGATGCTGATGTTGATATCTCCATCACCGGCGGAGACGTAACGGCCATCGGCGGCTGGGGCACAGCGGGCATTGGCTCCGGCGCAGAGAACAAGATGGCGAACGAGATCACCATCGATGCGACAAAAGCGAAGATCGAAGCGTATGCGGACGGCACGAAGTTCGCGATCGATACCCGCGTTCTGGACGGAGAAGAAACGAGCAGCAGGACCGAAGGCAGACACTTTACCGGCGACATCCTGCAGAGCACCTTTGTCCATGCAGGCAAGATCGGTGACTACGACCAGAATCCGGAAGGCTTAAAATCCATTATCGTTACGAACGACAAGACCGGAGAATCGCAGGAGCTGAAGAAGATGCCGGAGGGTTACCGCTCCTTTGCACTGGATGTGCCGGCTCCTGGCAACTATACGGTATATACGGACGAAAAAAGTATCGGCAAAGGCGAAGGCAGATATTTCTCCGAATGCTCTACCGATGTCTATAAAGAGGAAAACATCCTCGCCGTCGGCGTTCAGTATCGTGTTGAAACAGGAAAACTGAAAGATAATTTCTATCTGTTCCCGGTAAAATCCGTGGTGGTCCAGAAGGTCGTAGATGCGCCGGATGCTCTCAAAAAACAAATCAACATGACTGTTAACTTCGGTCTGTGGATAGATGCAGAGAAACAGTATATGAAAGATGATAGCGGCAATGTCTGGCTGGAGAGCATCGAGATCGTCGATGGCGTCCCGCAGGGGAACGCGTATTTTGTAAACATCCCGGACAAGACATTCGGCATTTGGGAGCTGAACGAAGACCTATCCAATCCTATGGGCCAAAAATTTGGAGCCGTCACACTGAAGAAGATCACGACGTCTCACGTGGATATCGAAACCGGAAAAGAGACAACGGAGAACGATGCGACGATCAACGACGATATCTGGTCCGACATGGTTAGGGTCCATAATGAGTATGTCGGAGAACGGGTCTACGTTGTAAAGACCACCGCCGAAGTCAAAGGCACGGCCAGGATGGAGGACATCGACCACTCGCTGCTCTTTACGCTGCAGGAGACAAGGCCAAACCAGCAGGGCGGTACGGATGAACCGAACCAGCCGGCAGGTACTTCTTCCAAAGCGAGCCTGCGCATGGCATCCGGAAGTTCCGGCTTCGAACCCAAGTCGCTGACGTTCACCGACGGCGTATGCGGCGAGTATCTGATCTTTACGGATATCCCCGAGGGCAAGGACTTTACGGCTGTCGAGGTCGATGCGGAAGGCAACCCGGTGAAGGCCGGAACGAGATATCCGGGCGGCTACAGACTGGAGTCGGATCCGGTCTGTAAGGAAGTCGAACCCTTTGCGGTCGAAGGCATTCCCGAAGGTGCGGCGGTCACCTATCTGGAGGTCCACAACATCTACACGGCGTCCTCCGGCGGTTCCGGCGGCACCGATCCGACGCCCACGCCCGATCCGGTAACGCCTCCTGTGGATCCCGATCCCGTCGATCCGCCCGCAGACCCCGATCCGACGGACATCCCGGACGATCCCACGCCGCAGGCCGGTCCGACCGGCGGTGTCGACGACGGCTCGGATGAGTACGGCGGAAAAGATCCGGATTCCGGTCTGGAAGACATGGAAGACGAGGATACGCCGAAGACGGAATATTCTCCGCTCACCGGCGACGAACGCCATACGGCGGTCTGGGCCGGCGTGAGCCTGGCATCCCTCGCCGCGATCCTGTGGCTGGCATCCCGCCGCAGAAGAGGAGAATAGGCGTTCTTGACGAATTTTCAAAAACCGGCGCTCCAATTTGCTTCTTTCGCAAGTTGGGGCGCTTTTCTCTTTTCATTTCCAGGCGATTGTGCTATAACAACAGGGTGTGTTAAAAAGGAGGTAATTAGAGATGAAAAAGTTACTCAGCATTTTACTCGCACTTGCGATGATCTTCAGCATGGCAGCCTGCTCTTCCAAGGAAGACGCTCCCGCTGAAGAACCCACTCCCGCAGAGGAGACCACCGAAGAAACGACTGAAGAGACCACCGAGGAAGAAGGCCAGAACCCTGTCATGAACTTCGTCGGCGACTACGCTTCCGACAGATGCACCATCACCGTCGAAGCGGGCGAAGGCAAGGTTGCAAACTTCACCATCGACTGGGCTTCCAGCGCTGCGGAAAGAAACGAATGGACCATGTCCGGCGAATTCGATGAAGAGACCATGTCCGTTTATTATCAGGATTGCGTAGAAAAGACGCTGGTCTTCGCGGAAGACGGCACCGTTTCTTCCGAAGAGACCGTTTATGAAGGCGGCCACGGCACCTTTACCTTCAATGCGGACGACCAGACCCTCACCTGGACCGACGATATCGACAACATCGCAGACGGTATGGTCTTCACCTACATTCCCAGATAATTCAGCTCGAGACACACGCGTGACCCTGCCATCGGCAGGGTCTTTTTTTATGCCGGAAACAGGGCAGCTTACATTTTGTCATCTTTATCAAATTATTTGTAAAATATACTTGACACAATGTCGGGTGTGCGGTATAGTAGTGCCAGAACAAGACAATACCTTTTAACAGAAAGGAGAAACGATATGGATAAAAGTGCAGGATTCGGAGTCGGCCTCGCGGTAGGGATCATTCTGGTAGTGCTGCTCCTGAAATTTGCGAATACCGATCATAAGAAAAAAACGGAATACGACGAACGGCAGAAAGAGATTCGCGGCAGGGGATACATGTACGGATTCTATACGATGATAATCTATGAAACAATTATGATCTGCTTCGGGATGAGCGGGGTCACCCTTCCGGTCGCACCCATCGCCATCCACTTCACAGGGATCGTCCTCGGAGGCGTGGTGCTGGCGAGCTACTGTATCTGGAAGGATGCTTACTGGGGTCTCAACAACAACCTGAAACGGTACGCGATCGTCTTTCTGGCAACGGCGGCGCTCAATGCGATCCCCCTCATCGCTTCGGTGAAAAGCGAGGGATTTAACCTGGAGGACGGCCCCATCCTCAACCTGATCTGCCTCGTCATGCTGGGCGTCCTGGGTGTGGAATTTCTCGTAAAATACCTGATGGATAAGGATGGTGCGGAGGAATGAAGAACCTGAAATTAAAAGCGGCCCGGGCGGCAAAGGATCTGTCCCAGGCGGACCTGGCGCAGATGTGCGGGGTCTCGCGGCAGACGATCAACGCCATCGAGAAGGGCGATTACAATCCGACGATCAATTTGTGCATTGCCATCTGCAAGGCTTTGGGAAGAACGTTAGACGAACTGTTCTGGGAGGAAGAAAATGAAGACGCAGAATAATAATCTGGATGAAAGACAGGAGCAGATCCTGCTGAAGATCGAACATATCGGCTGCTGGATCGCGTTCTGGGGGCTGCTGGCAGCGATCCTCGTCCAGGAAGTGATGTATCCCGGCGAACTGCGCGCGATCGCAGGCGAGTGGATCGTCTTTATGGTCCTCTGCATCTACATTATGGCCGGCTGCCTGAAAAACGGCATCTGGGACCGCCGCTTAAAGCCGAATTTCCGCACGAATCTGCTGGCATCCTTCGTGGCGGCCGCCGTAGTCGCTCTCATCTCCGTCGCCATCGGCCTGCGCAGGATGGAGAATCCGGATCCGAAGATCATCCTTCTGATCTGCGCCATCGCCGCCGGCGTTACCTTTGTCGCCTGCTTTCTCCTGCTCTCCGCTGCCGCTGCTGCCACCAAGCGCAAGCAGAAGCAGCTGGAAGAAGAGCCGGAGGATGAACCGGAAGAATAGTCCGGTATCATCCAGCGCGCAGTGCATTGTGTTTTTGAAAGGGGTTATCTGATAATCTGATAAGAAAAAGTCCCGCCTTTGCCGGATCGGAGCATGATTCGGGCCCAAAGACGGGGCTTTTTGACTATTAAGAAGTCCTCGCGCCCACAAACCCTATAGCTGCCTGCTCTAACAGTGAGATGTTTCTTATCAGTTTACTCGCAAATCCTATGAAAAAACACAATTAACTGCGCAGAGTGTCGAGGCGGCGCGGATACTGTATGCTTCCCAAATGTGTCGAGGCAGAACCTGCAAGACTTCCGCCTTCATTGCAGGCCCAGTCGGAGGGTCAATCATAATAGGCATCCAGCAGGATCTCGTGCAGAAGACGCGCATTTAGGCGGCCTTGGGGACTATCATATGTGATGATCAGATTTTTTCCGGGCACGATCCCGGCATCGCGATAGAGCGATTCCTTGAATCGATTGTGATCCTGGTATTCTTCCGAATTCAGACCATAGTGCTCATGATACTTAAAATTCAGACTGTGGGCAAGCCCGATCACATCCGGCGACAGGTAATAGCCGTTGATGAAGATCACCTCATCGTAGTGATAAAAAATGTTCAGGTCCTCATAATTGTTTGTGACGAGCACTTCCGACTTCGACCGGCATAAAAGACCTTTTCTGTTGGGGTGGATCTTGTGTTCCGGGTTTTTCGTGTTCTCTCGGTAAGGACGGGCGGCCCACTCTTCCGGAGTAAGTCCCTCCAATCGCAGTGCAGGTTCTCTGGCGGCAACGCCGTTAGGCTTCGGACATGGCCAATCCATTGCTGAAATCAATACTCTGTCGAGGATCTTATCCTTTTCAAGCGTGTCGTAATGTTTTGGCAATGTCCGCAGCAGTTGCCCTTCGTCGATGGGTATCCACTGTGTTTTCGCGCGGAGTAATGTCTCAATATTATGGTCCAGTGTCTGCAGCAAGCGCAGGTTATATTCCTTCCTGGCCAGTGCGTAGATCAACCCAGGATCTTTTCCGATCGCTTTTGCGACACGCTTTCCGTCTGCATGTGTGATATGCAGATATGACAGGTAACTGCCGTTTTGAGTGATGCGCAAAGATCCCTCAGGTGCTCTGCGCAGTGCATTCTTGACATCCCGGCGCTGTTTCCGCAGATCAGATAAGTAAAGATCGAGTTCCGTCTTTTCTGTTTTCATGACAATGTCCCGCAGCAAGTACAGGGTAACATGTGCGGCACACGCCGTCAACAATTAAATGGTATAAATGGTAATATATGAGAATTTACATCAAGACATCTTCCTTCATGAATCGCCCAATCCAGGGGAAGATATGGGCTGATTAAGCGGCGGATTTCTTCCGTTCGTACAGTGCCAGCAATTCGTCCCGTTGCAAAGTTTTCTGTTCGATCAATGCGTTGGTGATCCTTTCAAAAGCGTCTCGGTTCATCTGGATGATCTCTGCCGCTCGATTCTCAAAAAGGGTCAGCTTCTCTTCCAGAAAACGCGCGGTTTTCTCTGCACCTGCGTCGGAATCCCCTCGTTGAACGAAAGGATACAGATCGTAGATCAGAAAGCGATATCCGTAGGCTGCGTGATTGATGGTCAGATCCGCAAGCTTCCTTCCTGCCTGATCCAGATCCGATGCGGATCCCAAATAGATCTCTCCGTCCACGAGCCGTTCTGCGGCGCGGCCTGCAAGCAATACAACGATTTCATCTTCTGCTTCCCGGAGGTTCTCCGTATGGTGATCTGCCATCTGTACATGCCCCTGGCTGTTCCCTTGTGGCAGGATACTGGCGCCAAGCACATGCTGCGGCATTAAGAAAAGAGCTGCAATGGCATGTCCCGCCTCGTGGATTGCAGTCCTTCTGTTTTCTTCCGGGTCAACCGCAGTTTTTCTTCTTGCGCCACACAGCGCCATGCGATCCATGACTGTCTGAACATCTTCAAGACAGATCGTATCGCGGCGCTTTTCCAATGCGCAGATCGCAGCTTCGTTTACGAGGCATTCCAACCTGGCGCCGGTATACCTTTCTGTGATCTTCGCAAGAAAATCCAGATCTGCATGGATCTTCATGCGGAGCGTACCGAAGTATTGCGCTAAGATCTGTTTGCGGGTCTCTTCATCTGGTAGCGGCACTTCGATGATCCGGTCAAACCTCCCCGGACGGAGCAGCGCCGCACCCAGGCATTCTGTATCGTTGCAGGTCGCAATGACCAGTACCTGCTGCACTTCTGCCAGCTGATCCATCTCCTGGAGGAGTACCTTTTTCACATTATCGTTGATCTCCATAAAGTAGTCATCATTGGTCCCTGCGATTTTATCGAGTTCATCCAGAAGCAAAATGGCAGGGCTTTTTTCCCTGGCCATGTTGAAAACAGCATGGATCTGCGATTCCGCTTCTTCGGAACAGCAATCCGCTGCGCGAAGCTCTACCAGCTCAATGGACTCATCAGCAATGGATTTCGCCAGCACAGTTTTTCCGACCCCGGGATGTCCGCAAAGGACAAGTCCGTGAGGAATGCGGACTCCTTTTTCCCGGTATTCATCTGCATGCAGCAGCATCGCTTTTAGCTGCTTCAGTTCTTTCTTTTCGTTATCATAACCTGCAATGTATGTTTTTCTCATTTTGTCCCTCCTTGTCCTCGCAACCAGAAGGATAATGGATAAGCAGCAAGAAAAACAGGACGAACCTTGTCCGCTTGTCGGTGTTTTCGGCAAGAAAAAAGACATCTTCCAGAAAGATGTCTCTTACGGGGACCTGCAGCGCCTGTGCGATCTCTCCAACGGATTCCAGCGAATGGATATCTCCGCTGACCCATCTGCGGATCGTTCGGTCCGACACGCCGATCTGCTCGGCAAATTCCTCCTGTGTGATCCCCCGCCTGCGGAGTTCGCATTTCAGGTAGCGCCCCACCTGATCTGCGAGAGTATCGGTTTTTTGCAGCATAGAGCCTCCTTACCTGTCTCGGTCGTTTCGGATATGTGCAAAGGCACCTTATCTTAACATGCTCCGGCCTGTGCGGAAAGAACAGTTCGGTTACGAGTCTGTTACAGAACGATGTCATTCGCTACAGGAGCCGCCGTCATAGAGCGATTGCGTTCTTCCCCTGGCTGGCGCAGGATGACCCGGGGAATGACCGGTGGAACGATCCTGCGCGCAGTGCATTGTGTTTTTGAAAGGGGTTATCTGATGATCTGATAAGAAAAAGTCCCGCCTTTGCCGGATCAGAACAGGATCCGGGCCGAAAGACGGGGCTTTTTAGCTATTAAGAAGCCCTCGTGCCCACAAACCTATAGCTGCCTGCCATAATGGTGAGATGTTTCTTAGCAGTTTACTTTCAGACCCTCTGAAAAAACACAATTGACTGCGCAGGGAATGGGGTCATCATTCTTGTTGCTTTTGCCGTTTTCTGATATCGTTATTACTATAAGGTTAGCATCGCATGCAGCAAGGAGGCACTCCATGGCACACATCCAGACCGACGTTTTTATACACAAGAGAATACCGCGATGACGCGGTCAACATGGGAAAGGCGGAGTCCTTCCCGTACTACCCGGCTACGGCCTTCGGCGCCACGGCTTTCGAAGAGATCAAGACCGCATACCGGCAAGGTTATACGTATATCCGGACGAATAACCCGGACCGGGACGTGCTGGCCGGCCTGATGACTCGGCTGGAAGCCCCCGAGCTCGAAGCGGCGAGCACGGTGCTCTCCTCCGGCATGGCGGCGATCACCGCGACGGCGACCGCGCTTCTGCAGAGCGGCGACCACATCCTGAGTAACCGCTGCCTGTACGGCGAGACCATCGAGCTGTTCGACTTCCTGTTCGGCAAGTTCGGTGTGGAAACGACCTATAAGGTGGCTGAGCTGGCGCAGAGCATCCTGAACGTGGAGTATGACGCGTTCTGATCTTTTCAGATCGCAAACGTCTAACAAAATTAAAAGTCACTATTAAAATCAATAGTGACTTTTTTCTTGCCAGTAAGTCTGTTATGATGAGCGCGTAAGGAGGCCTCTTACGATGTATCAAAAAAAACTCGAAGCCGATATCCGCTGCCCGCTGGAATACGGGATGGAGATCTTCGGCGGCAAATGGAAATCGCGTATCCTGTGCGTGCTGGCTGCGGAAGGCGTGCTGCGCTACAGCGGGATCCGCAGGGAAATGGTGAACATCACGGACGCCGTGCTGGCGTCGACGCTCAAGGAACTGATCGCTGACGGTCTGGTGGCGCGGAAATCGTACGACGAGATCCCGCCCCGCGTGGAATATTCGCTCACGGAGAAGGGCCGTTCGGTCGTGCCCATCCTGCAGAGCATCTGCAAATGGTCCGGGATGTTCTACAAAGACGACGCAGATACCTATATGGAACGCTGCCGCGTCTGCGACCACATCTGACAGGCCCTCCGGCTGGAAAGGAAAGACAACCATGAAGATCACAAAGATCGACCTCTTATATTCTCAGCCCGTAGAAGACGGCTGGCGGCCGGTATTCTGCCGTGTCCACACGGATGAAGGCATCTACGGCGACGGCGAAGTCGCCCTGTCGTTCGACGACATCACCCACGCTGCGTTCGGCATGATGCAGGATATGGCGAAACTGCTCATCGGGATGAACCCTCTGGAGCACGAGGTGATCTGGGACAAACTGTACCATAAGACCTTTTTCGCCTTGAACGGCGGACCGGTCGTCTTCGGCGCCATTTCCGCCTTCGATATCGCCTGCTGGGACATCAAGGGCAAGAAGTACGGCGCGCCGCTGCACGAACTGCTGGGCGGTAAGATCAGAAGCGAGCTGCGCTGTTACGCGTCCCAGCTGCAGAACGGCTGGCCCGATGCCCGCAAGCCCTGCGCGGTGCCCGATGATTACAGGGCAGTTGCGCAGACGGCGCTTGACAGAGGGTTCGATGCGGTCAAGCTGAACTTTACGACGTTCCGGCCGGACGGCGTGCGCTACAGCAAGAACGACCAGGCACCTTATCTGAAAAGGGATTACCTGCGGGTCATCGAGGAAAGGGTGAAGGCAGTGCGCGAAACGCTGGGCCCTGACGGCGACATCATTCTGGAGAACCACTGCTACACGGATAAGGAGTCGGCCGTGCAGATGGGGAACGCGGTCAAGCCCTACGGCATCATGTACTTCGAGGAACCCGTAGCGCCGCATGCGGATCTGCTGGCCTACGTGCATAAGAATACGGGCATCCCCGTGGCGAGCGGCGAGCGCATGTATTCACGCTGGCAGTTCAAGGAGCGTCTCGACAAGGAAGCGATCCAGGTGATCCAGCCGGATATCGGCACCTGCGGCGGTGTGACCGAATGCAAGAAGATCTGCGACATGGCTTACGTATACGAAGCTGCCGTACAGATCCACGTCTGCGGCAGCCCGCTGATGACAGCGGTATCGCTCAATCTGGAATCCGTCCTGCCGCACTTTATTATCCACGAGTACAATGTCAACACGGTGATGCCGAAGATGCTGGCGTTAACGAAGATCGATTACCAGCCGGAAAACGGGTATTTCTCCGTGCCGGATCTTCCGGGTATCGGCAACGAGATCTCTGATGAAGCGTTCAAAACCTGCGAAGTCGTGACGGTAGAGTAGACGTTATCGATTGCCTCGCTGATCGCTGCCGGAGTCATCTTCCTGCTCACGTTTATCATGGTCAGCCGCAACTTCCCGGGCAAACCGGTCGGCGCTGCTGCCGCAGGCCTGGCTGCCGCTGTCGTCGTCTTCGTTCTCTGCCTGATCGCGTTGACCATGGCAAAGAGAGCCACGGAGAAGAAGCAGGCGCAGCTGGAAGCCGAGTCCGAAGAGGAAGACGAAGAATAAAACTTGCCTGGACTGCCGCGACCCGTTAAGATTACAAGTAAGAAGTATTCAGACAGGAGGCAAATCCATGGCACACATCCAGACCGACGTGTTATACACGAGAGAATACCGCGACGACGCGATCAACATGGGAAAGGCGGAGTCCTTCCCGTACTACCCGGCGACAGCTTTCGGCGCTACGGCTTTTGAGGAGATCAAAACGGCTTATCAGCAGGGCTACACCTATATCCGGACCAACAATCCGGACCGGGATGTGTTGGCGGGCCTAATGACGAAACTGGAAGCCCCCGGCATGGATGCGGCAAGCACGATCCTTTCCTCCGGCATGGCTGCGATCGCCGCGACGGCGGCTGCGCTGCTCAAGAGCGGCGACCATATCCTCAGCAACCGCTGCCTGTACGGCGAGACCATCGAGCTGTTCGACTTCCTGTTCGGCAAGTTCGGTGTGGAAACGACCTACGTAGATATGTCCGACCTGGATGCGGTCCGCGCGGCAGTCAAACCGAACACGAAGATGATCTACACCGAGATCTGCGCCAATCCGACCATCGATCTGGTGGATCTGCCGGAGCTGGTAACGATCGCAAAAGACGCCGGCGCACTGCTGGTCGTAGACAACACGTTCTGCTCGCCTCTGTCCATCCGTCCGCTGGAATGGGGCGCAGACATCGTCATCAATTCCCTTACGAAATTCCTGTCCGGCCATTCGGACATCCTGCTGGGCTGTGTTACAGCGCGGCCGGAGCTGGTCGAGAAGATCTATGAATTCTCGCTGTTCATGGGGTCACCGGCGGATCCGTTCCCGGCGTTCCAGATGATCCGGGCCCTGGAGAGCGCCCCCATGCGCATCGAACGCCAGATGTCCAACGCGGCGAAACTGGCGGCGTACTTCGAGACCGATCCCCGCATCATTAAGGTGAACCATCCATCGGTGGAGAGCTTCCGTCAGCGGGCACTTGCGAAGAAACTCTGGAAGGACGACGAAAAGATCACGGGCATGATGAGCGTGGAGTTCTGCACGGAGGACGATGCCAAGATCGACGCCTTTATGAAGCGGCTGAAGTATGTCCACTACGCGCCTACCCTGGGCGGCATGCGCACCACCATGAGCCACCCCGTAACATCCTCCCACAACACGACGCCGGACGACGTGAGAAGGGCCATGGGGATCACGCCGGCGCTGATGCGCATCTCCATCGGCATCGAGAATATCGACGACCTGATCGAGGATTTCAGACAGGCATTTGCAGAACTGGAATAATGTGCATCGCAACATAAAAAATAATTCAGGAGCGGAGCGATCCGCTCCTTTTTTGTTGGACATTTGTTGGACTTGCTTTACTAAACTGATAGATGGTTGAGTTTAAGATAAGATGTTTCATACGGAAAGGGGAAGGAAAACATGAAGCACTCTTTTAGAAAATACTTATCGATCCTGCTTACGGCAGCCATGATCTTCGGCGGCGCAGCAAGCACGGTATTCGCGTTTAACGGCGAAGATTTCGTTCCGGAGATCTACGACATCGACGGCACCGATCCTTCGGAACAGCCGAGAGAAACTCTTGTGCTCAGCCTGAGCAGCACCTCTCTCGAGATCGAGGTGGACGGCTCCGGCAAACTGAAGGCAGAAGCCTCCGGCGGCAACAAGGACCAGTACGAGTTCGACTGGTTCACGGACGACAACACCGTCGCCACCGTATCCGGCAACGGAACCGATGCGACCGTATACGGACTGTCCGTCGGCGAAGCGACGATCTCCTGCCAGGTCTACGACGGCTATGAAGCCGTTTCCAAGAGCTGCAAGGTAAAGGTCACGAAGGCCAAAACGCCTGCAGAATCGCTGGCTCTGGAACTCTCCAGAGGCACCATCGACGTCGGCATGGGCGGTTCCGCCATCCTGATGGCGAGCGCTTCCGGCGGCACCGGCATGTACCAGTACACCTGGACCTCCAGCAATTACGACGTCGTGGACATCAACGGGGACGACACCTCCGTGGAACTGCGTGCCGTAGGCGCGGGGACCGCCACCATCCGCTGCAACGTATATGACGGCGAAGAAAGCGTAAGCCGGGAATGCGTGGTTCACGTTACTTCGGGCGGCGGCAGCATCACCCATAACCCGTCCGGCAATACGACGACGGATAAGGATCTTAGTCTGAGTGCCATCGCGGATAATATTGCAACCGTGTTCAACAAGGAATTCGGACAGAAACTCAGCTCCAGCGCGGTCGTGAAGTTCGATAATGCCAGCGATTGGTACGGCCGCATCCGGATGCAGAACGGAGATACGGTCTTCCCGGGCTCCAATTACGATTACTCCACGTTCTATGCGATGATGTTCTTCGAACCGTCCCAGCCCGGAACGTTCGAGACAGGATACAGCATTACGGACGGCGAGTATACCATCAGCGGTACTATCCGCATCACCATCAAGGACAGCTCCCGCTCCATCTCCAGCGTATCCATCAGCAAGAGCAGCATCTCGATGGATACCTACAGCACCCGCACCCTCAGCGTCAGCATCTCGCCGAACAACGCCAGCTACCGGGTCGAGTGGGAATCCAACAACACCAGCATCGTAACGGCAGACAGCAGCGCCGCCAGCGTGACCGTCCGCTCCAAGGGCAAGGAAGGCAGCACGAAGGTCGTGGCTGTGGTCACCGACCTGTCCACCGGCGAGACCTACCGCAAGACCTGCTCCGTAACAGTGGAGACCGATGAAGGAAGCACCCCCAGCACCAAGGGCGGCAACTACAATCCCGGCCTCTCCATCACCTATGGCTCCGATTACTACGGAACGACGCTTTCCGACAGCATCTACAACGAGTTCCATAACCGCTACGGCATCTATCTGCCGGACAACGCCACCATCCGGTTCAGCTCCCTGAACACCTCTTACGGCCGGCTGATCCAGAGCAGCGGTCTGAAGACCAGCGAAGGCACTAACTACCGCTTCGTGGACTTCCAGAACATGTCCTTCGAGCCCTATAAGGCGGGCACCTGGACCGGTTCTTACACCGTAACGTACAGCAACAAAACGCTCAGCGGCACCATGAACATCTACATCAACGGTTCCTCTCTGAGCGTCTCCTTAAGCCACAGCAGCTTAAGCCTTGCCACTTACAGCAGCCAGTACATCTACGCGACCATTACGCCTAACAGCGCGTACAAGATCTCCTGGTCTTCCGACAACACTGGCGTAGCGACCGTCGCAGGCAACGGCAATACCGCGACGATCAACACCTACGGCAAGGCCGGCACTGCGAAGATCAAGGTTACCGTGACCGACCGCAGCGGCATCGATACCATCAAGACCTGTACGGTGACCGTCACCAACACCGGCAATACTTCCTACAGCCCGTCCATTTCCACCTATATCGGAAACACGACGGCAGGAACCGCGGTCTACGACAGCTTAAAGGCCCAGTTCAAGGGCGTGTACGGCGTTGCGCTGCCCGACACGGCGACGATCAAATTCACGAACACCGGCGACAGCAAGATCGCTGTCCGCAAACTCGCGAACGGCAAGGCGGTGGAAGCGAAGACGAACTACACCATGGCCCAGTACAAGACCATGTACACCGATCCCGTTTCCGCAGGAACCTTTACTGTTCCCTACACGCTGACCTACAGCAACAAGACCCTCACCGGCGACATTATCGTCTACATCAATCCGGCACCGGTCAACGTAGGCGTCGCGCTTACCGGCACCATGCCGTATCAGTTCAATATGGCGCTCAACGGCATGTCCGCTTCGAACAACCTATGCGGTGCGGTCAACGGCGCTCTGAACAACGCGAAGGCGGCCACCTGGAGCTATATCCGCGTGAATTCCACCGCAGGAACGGCAGGTGCGCTCTACCTGAACTCCGGCTATACGCCCATTACCGCATCCACGAACATTACGCCGGCCATGATGGACAGCCTGTACTTCGTACCGGCCCAGTCCGGCACCTTCGTGGCAAGCATCTCCGCCTGCAACGATAAGGGCGGCGTGGTCGCCATGGGCAACCTGTACATCACCGTTCCCGGCGGCGCTCCCGTCAATCCCAGCGGTCTGAAGGTACAGCCCACCACTCAGAGCATCAAGGTAAACGGAAAGACCGTGGATCCGGAAGCCTACAATATCAACGGCATGAACTACTTTAAGCTCCGTGCCATCGCTTACCTGCTGGACAACACCACCTCCCAGTTCAGCATCGACTACGACTACAGCACCAGAGCCATCAGCGTCGTGACCGGCGCTCCCTATCAGGAGCTCGGCACCGAGATGCAGAAGGGCAAGGATATGTCCTCCACCTGCGTCTACAGCACGATCGAGGTCTATGTGAACAGCATCGCCATGAGCCTCACGTCCTACAACATCGGCGGCAGCACCTACTTCCAGCTGGCAGAGTTGGGCAACGTGCTGGGCTTCAACGTAGGATACGATGCGGCCACCAGAACGGTGCTCATCAATTCCAAGTAACGCATAACTCTTAACTTCTGCAGCCGGCCCTCCGAACGGGGGCCGGCTGTTTTTTTTGGCGCTTAAGCGTCAAGAAACCCCCAGTTCAACTGGGGGTCAATAAAAGAAACTTTAGTTTAAGAAATATAACCTCCTATGTTAGGCTGAAAGTGGCCTGACAACCACAGTAACGAAAACATAGGAGGTTACGTCATG
>JAGAHX010000045.1 GCA_017626845.1 Bacillota bacterium | reverse complement strand
GCCTACGAGTATCCGGACGGACAGGTGGAGTACGACGATATTGTCGACCCGCTGCCGTTTGATCTGGAGGCGCCGGTTGTCGAGATCGGCGATGACGACTATGCCACCTGGTACCGCGACCTGTCGGAGGAGCCGAAGAAGTACGAAGGGAAAACCGTGCGCTTCAAGTGCCGCGCGCTGGTGCGTCAGAAGCTGCCCTCCGAGACCTTTGTCGCCGGACGGCATGTTATGACCTGCTGCGTGGAAGACATCCAGTTTGCCGGCCTTGTATGCCAGTGGAAAGACGCCAAGACCATCCGGGACGATACCTGGATGATCCTGACGGCGAAAATCAACTTCAAGTTCAACCGCGCCTACGGAAAGCGCGGCCCGGTGCTGACCTGTCTGGCTGCAGAGCCCTGCGAGGCTCCGGAGCAGCCGGTTGCAACCTTCTACTGAGATGAAATACCGCTGCCTCGTTTTCGATCATGACGACACAACGGTAAACAGCACCGCGACGATTCACCACCCCTGCTTTGTTCGTTTTCTGGAGGAATACTATCCGGGACGCCGCTGTAGCCTGGAGGAGTATTTCATCAAAAACTTTTCCCCGGGCTTTCTGCCGATGTGCCGGGAGGAATACGGGATGGACGACAGAATGCTGGAGATGGAGACCCGATACTGGCAGGACTATGTCCGTTCCCGGATTCCTGACGCTTACCCGGGGATTCGGGCGATCATGCAGCGCCAGAAAGAACAGGGGGGATACACGGCGGTGATTTCGCACTCCTTCCGGGAGAACATCCTGCGGGATTATGCCCGGAACGGACTGCCGGAACCCGACCTGATCTTCGGCTGGGAGATGCCGCCGGAGCAGAGAAAGCCCTCACCCTGGCCGCTGCAGGAGGTTTTAAATCAGCTCTCGCTGGAGCCGGAAGAAGCCCTGGTGATCGACGATCTGAAACCGGGATATGACATGGCACGGGCCTGCGGCGTTCCCTTTGCGGCAGCCGGCTGGGCCAACGATATTCCGGAGATTGAGCGGTTCATGAGACAGAACAGCAACCTTTATTTCAAAAAAGTGTCCGAACTGGAGAGCTATCTCTTCGGGACGGAAGGAAAAGGAGGCGTGCAAGCATGACACCCATCCTCTATATCGTTATTCCGTGCTACAACGAACAGGCGGTTCTCCCTGTAACGGCGCCGCTGTTCCTTGAAAAGATAAAGAGTCTTGCCGCTGCCGGAAAGATCAGCGAAGAGAGCCGTGTGCTGTTTGTGAACGACGGAAGCCGGGACGACACCTGGAAGATTATCAAAGGACTGTCGAAGGAGGACCCGCATTATCTCGGCATCTCACAGAGCCGCAACCGCGGGCATCAGAACGCCGTTCTGGCCGGGCTGATGGAGGCCCGGGACCGCTGTGACATCACGATCTCCATCGACTGTGACGGGCAGGATGACATCAACGCCATGGACGAGATGGTGGATGCGTATCTGGACGGATACGATGTCGTCTACGGCGTGCGCTCCAGCCGGGAGACAGACAGCTTCTTCAAGCGCTTTACCGCACAGAGCTTTTACAAGCTGCTTTCGGCGATGGGGGCGGAGGTGGTCTACAACCACGCGGACTACCGTCTGATGAGTGCAAGGGTTCTGAAGGAGTTTGCAAACTTCAAGGAGGTCAATCTGTATCTGCGCGGCCTTGTGCCGCTGGTGGGCTTCCGAAGCACGACCGTGAGCTATTCCCGGGCCGAACGCATTGCGGGGGAGAGCCATTATCCGCTGAAGAAGATGCTGGGGCTTGCCATCGACGGCATCACCAGCCTCTCGGTGAAACCCCTGCAGATGATCACGGGCTTTGGGATCTTTGTGGCGGTCATCAGCTTCCTCGGCTGCCTGTGGGCGCTGATCACGGCAATCTGCGGAAAGGCGGTTCCGGGCTGGGCCAGCATGACCTGCATTGTCTGCTTTGTCAGCGGGGTGCAGCTGGTGTGCCTCGGCATTATTGGCGAATACATCGGGAAAATCTACCTGGAGACGAAGGAACGCCCCCGCTATATCATCAGCGAACGGACGGAAAATTGGGGGGCCAAGGATTAAAATACGGTCTGTCGGCATGGCATTTTACGGGAAATGGGACAAAAGTGGGGGGAAAACCCTAAAAAATGCTTAAATTATTGGGCGTTTTTGGGCCAAACTCTTGACGAAAAGGACAAATCGTTGTATTATTATGCT